>CAZFON010000001.1:0-24749 GCA_964520185.1 uncultured Planctomycetales bacterium
TGGCCCAGACAAAATGGCCTTGAGCAGCGAGCCGCACAGCGGTCAAAAGGCCAAAACCGCTGGAACAACCTGTGATAAGGATTACTTTTTGATTGTTCATTATAATTGTGTGGATTTTTGGATCATCAGACAGTCGACGAGTGTCAGCGCGATCATGGCCTCAGCCACAGGGACAACCCTCGGTGCCAAACAAGGATCATGACGGCCTTTGACCTGGAATTCAACTTCCTCAAATTTTTCATTGAGTGTCTTTTGCGTTTTGGTGATCGAAGACGGCGGTTTGAGGGCCATGCGGATCAGGATATCTTCGCCGGTGGATATCCCGCCCATGATGCCGCCGGCATGGTTGGTGGCTGTACCCACCTTCCTGGCCTTAAGGATAAAGCGGTCATTGTTCATAGAGCCTGTCAGGAGACTGGCTCCGAATCCGTCGCCGAATTCAACACCCTTGACCGTGGCGATTGACATCAGGGCCTGGGCCAAGCGGGCACTGAGCTTGTCAAAGCAAGGATCGCCCAGACCCGGCGGGCAGTTCTTGATGATGCACTGCAGCAGGCTGCCGAGGGAATCGCCGTTCTTACGCGCCTTCTCGATGGCCTCGATCATGACAGGCGCCATTTTGGCATCAGCGGTGCGCACAGGATTCTGCTCAATGGCCTTGATATCAATGTCCTGGGCATAAATGTCCCCTACGGCCATAGTATAAACAATGATCTGGACCTTATGTTCAGCCAGTATCTTTTTGGCCACGGCTCCGGCAGCCACTCGGCTGGCGGTCTCGCGCCCGGAAGAACGGCCGCCGCCGCGGTAATCGCGTATCCCGTATTTAGCTAAATAAGTGTAATCCGCATGTCCTGGACGAAAAACATCTTTGATGTTCTCATAATCCTTGGAACGCGCATCCACATTGCGGATGAGGACGGCCAAGGGCGCGCCGGTAGTCTTGCCTTCAAAGACACCGGAAAGGATTTCGGCCTTATCCGGTTCACTGCGTTGGGTGGTGATAGAACTTTGCCCCGGCCTGCGGCGGTCCAGGTCCTTTTGAAGGTCCGCCTCTGACAAAAACATTTTAGGGGGAACACCATCGATAATAAGGCCAATGGCGACCCCGTGGCTTTCGCCGAAGGTCGTGACCTTGAAAAGTTGTCCGAAAGTATTGCCTGCCATATTATTTATCCGTCACGGCGCCGGTGGAGGCGCTGGTTACCTGTTTAGCATACTTGGCCAGAACGCCGCGCGTGTATCTTGGTTTTGGTTTTCCCCAAGCTTTTTGCCGCTTTTTGATGTCCGCCGCCGGTAATTTTAAATCAATGGTCCTTTTGAGGGCATCAATGACAATGGTGTCCCCGTTTTTCACAATACCCAAAAGACCGCCGTTAAAAGCCTCTGGAGTGATATGCCCTACCACAAAACCGTGTGAACCTCCGGAAAAACGGCCGTCGGTGATCAAAGCCACATCCTTCCCCAAACCGCGTCCTGAAATAGCTGACGTCGGAGAAAGCATCTCCCTCATGCCGGGACCACCGGCCGGACCTTCATAACGAATAACAACCACATCGCCTTTGACGATCTTGCCTGCCAAAATGGCCTTGAGCGCGGCTTCTTCCGAATCAAAGACTTTGGCCTTGCCGGTAAAAGACAAGCCCTCTTTGCCGGTGATCTTGGCCACAGCACCTTCGGAAGCTAAATTGCCGTAAAGGATGACCAGATGGCTTTCTTTTTTAATCGGATTATCAAGAGGCCTGATTATCTCCTGCCCCGCCGGATAAGGCTTTACATCAGCTAAATTTTCACGTACGGTTTTTCCTGTGACGGTCATGCAATCGCCATGCAGGAGTCCTTTGTCTAAAAGCATTTTCATTAATGGCAAAAGCCCGCCGATAGCCGCCAATTCCGCCGCGACAAAACGGCCGCTGGGCTTGAGGTCAGCTAAGACCGGCGCCTTCTTGCCCACACGGGTAAAATCATCAAGGGTCAACTTGACGCCGGCGGCATAGGCAATGGCCAAGAGATGCAAAACTGCATTGGTTGATCCCCCTAATGCGCAAATCACCGTAATAGCATTCTCAAAAGCCTTCTTGGTCATGATGTCACGGGGCTTGATGTTCAATTTCAACAAATTCAAAACAGCCCCGCCGGCATTAAGACAATCCTGCTGTTTTTCACGCGAGACAGCAATTTGCATGGAGCTGTTAGGCAGGCTCATGCCCAGGGCCTCGATGGCGCTGGCCATGGTATTGGCGGTGTACATGCCGCCGCAGGAACCCGGGCCGGGGATGGCGCATGTCTCGATATTCTTGAATTCCTCATCCGAAATTTTTTGGGCCGCATGTTTGCCCACCGCCTCGAAGACCGAAACAATATCCAGGTTCTGGCCGTTTAAGCAGCCTGGGAGGATCGTGCCGCCGTAAACAAACACCGACGGGCGATTAAGGCGGGCCATGGCTATCAGGCAGCCGGGCATGTTCTTATCGCAGCCGCCGACAGCCACCAACCCATCGAAACCCTCGCAACCGGCCACTGTTTCCACGGAATCTGCGATCACTTCACGGGACACCAGGGAATATTTCATCCCCTCCGTCCCCATGGAAATGCCGTCTGCAACGGTGATGGTACCGAAAACGATCCCTTTGCCTCCGGCCGCGTCCGTTCCTTCGACGGCCTTGAGGGCCAATTTATCAATATGCATGTTGCAGGGAGTCAGCATGCTCCAGGTGGATACCACGCCGATTTGCGGTTTTCGGAAATCTTCGTCCTTAAAACCGGTGGCCCGCAGCATTGACCGGTTAGGTGCCCGGTCATCTCCATCGACAACAATAGAAGAGAATTTCCTTATCTCAGACATGATCAAACTGTTTCCTTTCTGATCAACCAAGGCCTTCGAACCTGAACTTCTTTTTCATAAGAATCAATTTTGTCATTGAATTGCAGAGACCAGCCAATAGCATCCAAACCCTTTAACAGGCATTCCTTATTAAAAGCATCCATAGAGAACTTGTAAGTTTTATTCCCTGCCGTTACCGTCTGTGCCGGCAGATCAGCGCTGAGAGAGGCCCCTTTGTTCTTTTCAACAAAGGCAAATATCTCGTCTACTTCCTTGGACTTCAACGGCACCAGCAAAAGACCGTTCTTGACGCAATTATTGTAGAAGATATCTGCACATGACGGAGCGATGATTAATTTAAATCCAAAATCGCCCAAGGCCCAGGGCGCATGCTCGCGGCTGGAACCGCAGCCGAAATTATCCCTGGCCAAAAGCACTGTTGCCTTACGATAAACCGGCTGGTTCAAAATAAAATCAGGGTTCTCCTGCGTCCCTTCATAGTCAGCGTACCGCCATTCATGGAAAAGATGTTTGCCAAATCCCACCCGTTCGATCTTTCTCAAGAATTGTTTGGGGATAATAGCATCGGTGTCGATGTTAACCCGATCCAGGGGCGCTACAATGCCTGTATGTGTCTTAAACGGCTGCATAGGTTCTGATGTCTGTGATCTTCCCTTCCAAGGCAGCGACAGCAGCCATTTCAGGGCTCATTAAATGCGTACGTCCGCCGGGACCTTGCCTACCTTCAAAATTGCGGTTGCTGCTGGAAGCGCAACGCTCGCCTTTTTTTAATTGGTCATCATTCATGCCTAAGCACATGGAACATCCGGCAAAACGCCATTCCATGCCGGCATTCATGAAAATCCTCTCCAGGCCTTCTTTCTCCGCCTGAAGGCGCACGCGGCCTGAGCCAGGCACAACGATGGCGACAACTCCAGGGGCCACCCTTCTGTCCTGAACGATCTGGGCTGCGGCACGCAGGTCTTCGATACGGCCATTGGTGCAGGAGCCGATAAATACCTTGTCGATCTTGATATCCGTCATTTTTGTGCCTGGCTTCAAATCCATATAGCTCAAAGCATTCCTGGCCGCGGTACGGGCAACCGGGTCTTTCATGGATTCCGGATCAGGGACAACTCCGTCGACACAAATCACTTGTCCCGGTGAAGTGCCCCACGTCACCATGGGTTTGATGTCCTGGGCCTTGATATTGATCACCTTGTCAAATTTAGCGTCCTTATCGCTGGGCAGGGTTTTCCAATAGGCAACGGCTTTTTCCCAGTCCTGGCCTTGGGGCGCAAAATCGCGGCCCTGGATATAATGGAAAGTGACATCATCCGGTGCTATCATCCCGGCCCGGGCGCCGGCCTCGATGGACATGTTGCAAATGGTCATGCGTGCTTCCATGGACAACTCCCTGATGGTGGAGCCCGCATACTCAATGACAAAGCCTGTGCCTCCGGCAGTGCCGATAAGACCGATGATGTACAAAATAATATCTTTGGATGTTACACCCTTGACCAATTTGCCATCGATATTGATGAGCATGGTCTTAGGCTGATTTTGTTGCAGGGTTTGGGTGGCCAACACATGCTCCACTTCCGAGGTGCCGATGCCGAAGGCCAGGGCTCCGAAAGCGCCGTGGGTGGCGGTATGTGAATCGCCGCAAACAATGGTCAGGCCAGGCAAGGTCAAGCCCTGCTCCGGGCCGATGACATGCACGATACCTTGGTCTTTATCCGCAAAATCATATAACCGGATACCGAATTCACGGCAATTGTTGGACAAAGTATCCATTTGGGTACGGGAAACCGGCTCGACCTTGGTAATGTCCTTGGTGCGTGTGGATACATTGTGATCCATGGTGGCCACGGTTTTTTGCGGGCAACGCACAGTCCGGTTATTTTCCCTTAAGGCCGCAAAAGCCTGGGGACTGGTGACCTCGTGCACCAAATGCAGGTCTATATATATGAGGGAAGTATCCCCCTGGGAAGGCCGCACCAGGTGGTCTTGCCATATTTTCTCAAACATTGTTTTACCCATACAAGCAACCTCACCTTACAGCACCCTGTTATCTTTGAGTTGAAGCTGAAAGATTCCAATAGCAGGTCGCACTTATGATATGAAAATTTGTAGAAATCTAATTATATAGAAATGCTCTTCGATTGTCAAATCAGGGGGCATGTCTTCTACTGCAGGAGCTTGATGGACTTGCCTACATTGATACCCTCAGGGGTAGTGAAATAGATGACATTCACCCGGCCTTGGGGGACAATGGAATCGCGCATGATGGCCTTGTCGTCTTTGTCCCAAAGGGTGGTGGTAGGCATGACATAAATATTAATTTTGTTTCCCGAGGTGTCCCTTACCGTGATTTCGGATTTAGTGCCCTTAGCCTGGTCTGCCCAAGACACGGATTGGACGACACCCCCCCAAATGGAATGCGTATCCAGGGCCGCAGCCATGGCCAGCTCCTGGGCTTGTGACCAAGAAGAAGGACCAATGACCTGCACTAAAATACATAAAATGAAAACAATTTTTTTCATCAACCAGGGCCTTACAGAGCTACTTTTAAGGATTTTAGTTTAAATACCGCGGGATTAAAGGGTGATTAGAATAAAATTAAAAATCTATAATCCCGCCATCGTTGCAAGGGAGGTGATGGGAAGGGAAATAGTAAAAACTGTTCCTTGAGGGACATTGGACCTGACATGGATTTGCCCTCCATGGGCCTTGGCAATGGATTGGGAGATGCTTAAACCCAAGCCGAAGCCTCCGGTGCTGCGGGACTTATCAACCCTGTAAAAACGGTCAAAGATGCGCGGCAATTCGTCTTTAGGGATGCCGATGCCTGTGTCGGAAATGTCAATGTCCGCGCCGTCTTTGCCCCGGCGTAAATCAACGGATATCTTGCCCCCTGGGGGCGTATATTTAATGGCATTGTCCAGGATATTGAGGAAGAGCCTTTTAAGCTGCACTTTATCAGCCATGATGTCCACTGTATGCGCACCGTTGTATTGGAGCGTAATGTCTTTTTGAACGGCCAATACCTTGATGACTTCCACGGCATCACTGATCAACAGGTTCAAGTCAACAGGCTCTTCATGAAGGGCCGTGGTTTTCGCATCAAAACGCGCCAGAACAAGAAGGTTTTCCACGATCTTGCCCAAGCGATTGACCTCCTCAAGGTTGCTGTACAGGGCGCTCTCGTATTCCTGTGCGGAACGCACCTTTTTCAGGGTGACCTCCAGTTCACCTTTTAAAACAGACAAAGGGGTCTTGAGTTCATGAGAAATGTCTTCCATAAACTGCCGTTGGGTAGTAAAGGCCTCATCCAGACGGGCGATCATTTGATTGAATGTTTTGGCCAGCGACTCAATTTCATCCTTGCTGCCCGGGATCTCAAGCCGTAACTTCAAATTTTCCGCCGTGATCTGATGAATGGTAGCGATCATCTGGTCAACGGGCTTAAGGGTCATCTGGACCAAAAAAACACCGCTCAATCCGGTCAGGACAACGGTCAGCGGCAAAAGAAACATCAGGGAAAAACTTAAATTGCGCAAAAGCTCATGCGGCTGGGCTAAAGGTGAGGCCACCTGGACGATATAGGAAAGCCTCCTGTTTTCCAGAACCGGCTCTGTAAAGATCCTGAACAAGGACGGCTTGCCGTTGACCTCAAGATAGTCGTTATCAAAATGATTGCCCCCTTTTTTCACCGCAATAAAAATGCGCGCATTCAAATGCTCCGTGGGAATATTTCTGGAAGAAGCAATGGGGCCGCCATGGGCGTCAAAGATGCGCACGATGATGCTTATCAAATTAGGGTCACTGATCTTTTCGCCCACCCAACGCTTGGCGATCCTGATGAAATTGATATTGTCCACCTTGGCAAAATGGATCTTGGAGGCGCCAGCTTCGGCGATGTCCATCTGCTCGGCGGCCCAATAGGTATCAATGGACTGCTCGATGCCTTTAGCGCGGGAGCGCAGGATATCATCGGTATCCTGGGAGATCTTTCGTTGGAGATTCTGGTAAAGCACCAGGCCGAAGATAAACAGGGCCAGGGACAGGATGAACATGTGCCAAAGGACTATCTTGAAACGGATGGATTGAAAAAACATGTCTTACTTTTTGGCAAGCAGGTATCCCTTGCCGCGTACGGTATGGATCATCTTATCCGAAAAACCGCTGTCAATTTTATTGCGCAGATAATTGATATAGACATCGATCACGTTGGTGAAGGTATCGAAATTGATGTCCCAGACATGCTCAGAGATCATGGTGCGGGTGACGATGTTGCCGGTATTGCGCATCAGGTATTCCAGTAATGCATATTCCTTGACGGTCAATTCGATCTCGCGGCCGCTCCTGGTGACCTTATGCGTCAACAAGTCCATGCACAACTCGTCCACCTTCAGCTGGGTCTGCACTCGGCCGTCTTTTTTACGCAAAACAACCCTCAGACGCGCCAGGAGCTCTTCGAAAGCAAAAGGCTTAGGGAGATAATCGTCCGCACCGGAATCCAGCCCCTTTACCTTGTCCTTGACCGTGTCCTTGGCTGTGAGCATGATGATAGGCGTCTGGTTGCCTTCTTTGCGCAAGGTACGGCAAAGCGTCAAGCCGTCTATCTTGGGCAGCATCAGATCCAGGATAACGGCATCATACTCATTGGTACTTAATAAAAAGTGCCCTTCCTCCCCGTCTTGGGCCACATCAACCGCATAGCCTTCTTCCTTAAGGCCGCGCTTGACGAACTGGGATATCTTCGATTCGTCCTCAACAACAAGTATTCGCATAAATTTAAACCATCCTGGTCAACTGTTGAATAAGTTTCTCTATCCCCTCGTTGAGCTCGCTGATCCGGGCATCAAGCATATAACAAGGAGTGGTCACTACTTTATTGTTTTTATCGACCACGATGCTACGCGCATCGGTATTCGTGGTCCTGGCTCCGGTTTTCTGGAAAATCGCATTGATCTTTTCATCCTGTCCGAAGGTCACGTTGACATTTTTCAACAGATGAGCGATGATCACGGGAGATATGCACAAAGCACCTATCGGTTTCTTTGCCGCGTGCATGGAGCACACCGCCCTTTGGACCTCAGGCAAGACCGTCATTTTATCACCATCCCTGGCAAAGGTGCAAAGATTATGCGCCACCCCGTTGCCGCCGGGCATTACCAGGATGTCAAAATCTTCCTGGCGGAAATCCGTCAAAGGCTTGATCCTGCTGCGCGCAATACGGGCCGCTTCAAGAAGCACATTACGCTTTTCTGTCATTTCCTCATTGGTCAGGAAATTAAGTACCCGGGCATAGGGCACATCAGGGGCAAAACACTGGTAATGGTGGCCTGCTTTATCGATATTCAAGAGCGTTAACACGGATTCATGGATCTCTGCCCCGTCCTTATTACCACAGCCGGCCAGGATCACGGCGAAGGACAACGTATTGTGGTCCATCAATCCCTCCAAAAATATAAGGCAGCAGTCAAGGCAATGCCGATGATAAACACCAGCCATGTGTTGCCGACAAAGAACGTATAAAGCATCAGCACAATGCCTATCACCATCGGCCGCCAGCTTTTTTCTCTTTTACCATGCAAAAAAGCAAACCAGCCGATAAGGCCGAAAACGGTACCGCCAATAAGGTTCCACCAATTAAGACCATCCGGCCCCATGAGATTGGACAATCCATAAGCGCTTAAAACCGCATTGAGGGTCTTATCATCAGGCATGATTTACTCCAGAATAATAACTGGTTGATATTGCTGCTTGAGCCAGTGCAAGAGCCTGCGTATGTTCCTTTGGTTAAGTGCCACACAACCAGAGGTCGGACTGTCATACCTGCGCCAAACATGTATAAAAATAGCGCTTCCGGCGCCCCTGACAACAGGATGCCTATTATACCCTATGACTATCCCATATTGGTAGAGATTATCAAAACGCTTCATCCTTTCAAAGGAGCCCGCTGGAAGAGGACCTTTTACCCATTCATTATATTGCACGGAAGTTACATCATCCACCCAAAAATCATCTGTGCTGGCCTGACGGTACGAAAGGCCCGTGTCAATCGACGGAGCATATCCAAAAGCTGTTTCCAGGGGATATATACCCGACGGTGTTTTGCCGTCCCCTTCCCTTTTGGCGTTGGCTGCGGCCAGACCGTTCTTGCCGATCATCGCGCTTGCCAACAATTCCCGGCGCCAAGAGCTTCCCTGCCTTTGCCAGGTACTTAAAGAAGCCCGACAAGACCCATTTTTAACAGGAGAGACGATGATAACTTGATGAATAGCGGTATCAAGGTCCCCTAACGGTTTTGGAACGGTTGTACAACAGCCCTGCAAGGATATCAGGATCAAATATAAAATGAGCTTAGATGTCATGGCTATTTGGGTGGACAATAGATGGATTCCTGATATTCCTCGTAATCCGTATTGACAGCCCAGAGATCGACCTTTTCTCCTTTGCCGATATAATTAGCGGCCAAGAGCCCCATCAGGATGCTATGGTCCTGGTTGTTGTATTTAAAAGCGCCATATCTGCCTATCACCATCATCCCTTTTATTTTTTCGAGATAGCTTTGGATCATCTTCAAATTATTTCTATACCCTTTGAAGTAAACAGGATAACACCGGGGGATCCGAACGACATCCCCGTTCATGATGCGCCCTTTTTTAAATTTTAATTGCTCCAATTCGCTCGAAGCAAGTTCAATAAGCTCCTCTGATGAGGCTCTCCACAGGGCGTCTTCGTCGTTACACCAGTACTCCATGGCCACAATGCTTGTCTTTTCATCCCCATACATCTCCGGGACCCAATTCCTGAAATTGGTGATCCTTCCGGTCTTGACCTCGGGCGATTGCACATAGATCCACTGGTCAGGGAATAAATCAGTGCTATCGACATTCAAATAAACCAAAATCGTGTTCCTGAACTTCAATCCCTGGGCCGCCTTTTGGATGTCCTCTGGGACGTTTTCCAACCGGCTGACTAACAAAGAAAGGGGCATTGTTGAGATAATATGGTCATAACGATCACAGGCCTTCCCATCGGCCAACGCGAGGCCAACGGTCCTGTCGCCTTCGAGCATGACCTTATCAACGGGTGTTTTATAAAACACCTTGCCGTTATGCTTCTCAACGAAATCGGCCATACGCTGATATACCGAACCCGTACCCTGGCAAGGATAGGCAAATTGCTCGAGGAGCGTGCGGTGCTTGTTAAATTTGTCCTTGAAAAAAGCATTGAAGATGGCGCTGGACAAGGAAAGTTTCTTGATCCTTTGCGAGGCAAAATCAGCATCGATCTGGGAACAAGGCATGCCCCATAATTTCTCACTGTAAGGTCTGAAAAAAATATCAAAAAGGCGCCTGCCAAACCTACGGGTCACCCAAGCTTCGAAGCCGCCGTCTTGTTTGGTGGGAACAATGGACTCTTTCAAATAATACAGGACGCAAACGACGGATTGTGCCATCCCCAGATTGCTTAAGGCATTCAAGGGGCTGAGCGGATAGGTGTAAAATTTCTGCTTATATAAAATACGCGTCAAGCGACGGACTACTTTATAATCACTGCCCACCACTTCAAGCCACAGGTCATTGACCCTTTTGTCCTTACTGAAAAAACGGTGCGGCCCCAGATCCACCCGCTGGTTCCATAAACAGATCGTCTTGGCCATCCCCCCCGGCGTCTCGCCGGCCTCAAAAACATGGACCTCAATGCCCTGCTTGGCTAAAGCATAGGCCGCCGTGATCCCTGCCGGTCCTGCACCGATGACAGCAACCTTCATTTTTCTATGGACCTCTATCTTTTAATGGATACCCTTGAACAAATAAAGATAATAATGCTCATCCTGCAATTGGCCCTTGGTAAAACTATCCAGCTTTTGGACCGAAGGCGACAATAATGAATTCTCCAAGGGATGGCTTAAGGCCAACACCGCGTCTTTCTTGAATTGCCGGGAGATCCGTTGGGCTTGATCAAGCATTTGCTGCGACGAAAATTCGGCTGCTTTATTATCATAAATGTAAAATGTCCCCCAACGCTCCCTGACTAAATAAAAAACCGGCTTGTTTAAATATCCTGAGATAGGGACACCTCCGGAGCCGGCCACAATGATGGGCAACTGGTCCAGCTTATGCATTTTAATATATATGGCCGCATCCTTGCCATCGGAAAAAGTTAAATTCAAATTCGACTTGTACGCACCCAGTCCCACGGCCAATTGGATAAACAATACAACGGTGATAAGCCTATTGGCCCAGGAAGGGATTTGTGGGCAAATCCACCAGCAAGCAACCAAAAGAATGAATAAATGGCCCATGTGCCTGGAAAATAAATTGTTGATCATGGAGAAAAATAGGACAAGCCCCAGGACGCCGATGGCATATAAAAATAAGACTGATCCTTTCCGATAAAAAAAGAAAAAAGACAGAAAGAAAAATAAATATGAAAATTGCAGTAAAGATACACTGATCATTCTTATGCTTCCCCAATAAGGGAAATAGGCCAGTATCAGACTCTTGAAAAACGGCCGCGGTCCAGGCCATGAAATAAGCCCTTTGATCCATCCGCTGTCTGGCAAGGGGTTCATGATGATGAGACCCGTAAAAACAGCGCTGATCAATAAAAAAAGGGCCACCAAAGCCTGGGGACGTTTATGTTCCAACAGCACCGGCATTTGAATGGCTTCCAGGACCAAAAAAGCCGCAAAAGCAACGGCCAGGATCAACCCCAGGATACTAGTGAAATTAAGCAAAATAAGGACCAGGGCCAACAATAAATAATCTCTTTTTTGTTGGCGCGCTAATATACAAAACAAAAAAATAAAAAACACTCCCAGCACGTAACTCCTGCTGATCAAAGCAAATTCATAGAATAAAAACCATCCAAAGATCAGGAAGACCTTCTGTAATCTGCTAAAAGGGGCAAACTTAAGGACAAGCCAGGCATTAATGCTGGCCAGACCCAAATGTAGAAATTGCATGCTCTTCGGGTTGGAAGTAATATTTTTGAACCAAAAAAGCAGGAAATACCATAAGGGAGGGTGACTTTCATAACGAAGGTTATAAAGCAATTCAGGGATGGAATGGCTGTAGCGGGCGATCAGCCACGCCTGCAGTTCATCACGCCACAAATCATGATGCAAGACGCCAAAGATCCCTAATATAATAAAAAGAACAGAATAAATTTCTACAAAAAAACGGCCATAAAACCACGTTAAAGATTTAATCATCTTGGGCCCCTTCTCGATGGCATGCATGGTCGATAGCATCAAAAAAACCGGGATCTGCGGCGTAATCCAGCTTCCTGGCAAATAATTTTTCCGAGCCGGCCATCAGACCCAATTCTTGACGGGACAATGGGCATGGATGCGGGAACTTTTCCGACGGCCATCTCGAGTAGACCAGATTATCATTAATGATCCTGTCCTTTTGAGACGAATTCAACAAGACCGTATGGATAAAAGTTTCATCCGGTACCAGTGTGAACCTAAAAAATGAGACGAACTTTTGATGCGTACTTACGAACTCCAGGATATATTCGACGGCTTCTTTGTCCAGGCACCACCACTGCCAGCCGCCGTAAGGCTGAAGGTCAAAGACATACCTTCTTTGAATGATCCCGTTTAAACCGATCTTTTTCAGAAAAGGACGCAGTCGCCAGTACATCAAGTGCTCTAAAAAAGGCAGTCGCATCAAATGCCAGTAGCATAACCGGCCCATGCCCCCCTCTTCCATGTCCCAATGGTGCATGGATGTCGGCAGCTTCCAATATTCTAGAAAAAGATGGCCCTTGTTTTTCTCAAAATATTCCTGGATAGCCTGCTTGCTCTTGATGGGATAATGGGTGCCGGACAATAAGAGGACATAATCAAAATCAAAATTTTTTTCACGGATAAACGCCATGGCATTAAGCTCGACCTGAACAATGCTAAAATCCCCCCAATACACCTCCATCCGCGCGAGCAGTTCTACGTTGGTTTTACCCTTGAAGGCCTCTTGGTACCTGCGAAAAATATCCGGCTTGGTCTTTTTATCAACGTGGATGAGAAACCTGCTTTCGGGTCCGTCCAACCTTTGCACCATCCTAGAAACAAGTGCAGGTTCTTCATGGGCGATAATGATATAAATGAATTTCATGACGTTTTATTTAACAGGATGCACCAATTTATTTTTAAGCCCTTTGAAAGACGAATGTTCAAAATGAAAACGCAAACTGCCGTCCGTCAATGAAACATTGGTTGAATCTATATAAAACAAATTCCGCTGTCCCCAACGCACAAATCTGCCTTTCCCTCCGAAATCCCTTATCTTAAACCCTCCTTGATAAAGCAGGGTCGCGATCAATGCCTCCTGATGCCCCTTCCAACCATGTCCATGCATCCTGTCGACATACTGCAACGCCCTGTGAGAGATACGGTAGATGGGGTTAAACGATCGCAACGTTTGACGGCGATCAATATTCCCTTCAGGAGAGGATAAGGTAGGCCAGTAATACCAGGCCGGCTCTTCTTTGTAAGTGCGTATGTGGGCTGTGATAAAATCGTCACCGGCATCCCTAAAATGAGAAAAAAACTTCTTCCAATCCCCGATGAACCTAACATCGTATTCAATGTTCCAATAATAGCTGTAGTTCCGCTGGCGCCCAAAGCAGATGACAGGCCAATGGTTGTGTCCCGGGATAAGAGGCCCATCCCGTCGGATATCTTCCAAAAAAGCCAGATCGTGAATGTCTTTTTCTGAAAAGGTCCAATGAGGGCACTTCAATATCTCCTGGTCAACAGGCCTGCCGTCCCGGTTATCGTAAGAAATAAAACAATCGGCCCATCCGGAGCAGGCATCCTTGATTCTCTGGAATTCCTCCAAGGCCTTGTCTGAAAATTGATGCATGGCAAAAAGGACCGCCTGTTTTCCGGCAGGAACAGCCTGTTTTCTAAAAAAATGGAACACCTATCTCCCCCGCCTTCCGCACAAGGTAAAGAATATAGAACGCATGATGTTCGATAACAGGTTCAACGCATATTTTAAAATAAGCATCATCGTAAAAAATACATTGTTCCGACCTTGCAACCAGTCCATCTCAGAGGGCGAACAAGGATGGAAGGAGGCGGCAAAAAAAATTTCTCTGACAAAATGCCTGTTCAAAGTAAACTTTTCTTTAAGGGACAAAAGGACCGATACAGACATCCCCTTGCCTCTTAAGGTATCGCCGATCAATTTATCTTCATACAATTCCTTATCAATATACTGGCCATGATCATTAATGACGCATCGAAGCGCTTTTTTGCTTAAGAAATAGCCGGAGCCTCCCATCATCCAAGGCCCGTAAAATACGCCCGGGTAGGCTACATTCTTCAAATGAGATCCGACATGTTTTTTATGCCACTTGGTATCAACGTGGTCCATGTCCTTATATTGAAAGCCGGCGTAATCAAGGGCATCAAAAGGCAATTTCAATAATTCAGGCACATTGACGTAGGTATCATCATCGCATTTATAAATATGGCTATAATCCATATGTTCATCGACAAAGCGCAAGAAAGCGATGGTCTTATGCGGAAGATCCAAATAATCATCCCCGCAATCCAAATAAAGAATGTCTCCCTCAATGGCCGGCTTCTTATCAGGCCGGCCGACCAAAAAACAAGCCCTCAGCCCCAACCTCGAACAATCTTTTAACCAACTCCGGCGCACCCCATCATGCCTTTGGGGATACTTGGCACAGCCAAGAATGCCAATAATTAAGGATGATGAATTGTTCATGCTTTCAGGTGTTGTTTCCATTTTTCCTGAAATAACAGATAGTTTTTGTGCCACAGTTCTTCGCGATGAGGAAGTTTATGGCTGGTTGCCTTGCCGATATGGCGAACAAAGACCTTCTCAGTCACATAAATATCATAGCCGGCTTTCCAGATCTTGCATTGGAAGTCCAGGTCCTCTCCACTGGCGGGCGAAAATTCCCCACTAAAACCACCGACTTGCAGAAAAATATCCCGTTTAAGAAAAAAGGCAACCCCCGCACAGTTGGGCTTTGACCAGGGTTCAGTTTTAATGATCTTATCGCCCTTTCCCTTTCTCTTATTGCCTTCCAACAAAATATTATTTGTACAAGGGATAAGCAGGCCGCAGTTATCCAGGCTTTCATATTCAGCAACCAACTCCCTGCCCCAATCTTCAAGAGGCCAGACAGTATCGTTATTCGTCAAAAGGATATATTTACAGCCTGCCATCTGGACGGCTTTATTAAACCCTTTTCCGAAGCCCTGATTTCCCTCAAATTTGAAATAATGTTCCGTTTGTTCCGCTAGAAAGACGGACGTCGAAGGCAGAGATCCATTATCAACGATGACCAACTCATAAATGATGCTCCGGTTGGAGCGAAGGGACTTCAAAAACCTCTTGGTGAAATCCAGCCCATCCCAAACCAGGGTGCAAACACTGATCTGAGCTTCGGCCTTCAGATGCTTGGTTTTCGAGAAAACGATCGGAAAACACCAATGCCCAGTACAAAACGCACTGTAGCGAAGCATAAATCCAGGATAGGCGCTCAACCATTGTCTCCAACCACGCGATCGTCCATAGGAATTCCAATATGCGCCTAACAATAAATACCCGAAAAAACACAAGGAAGCTACATCATCAAAAATCTTATTTCCCCATCCCAGCATCCAACTCACAAAAGCGGCCAACAATAAGCAGGAACCGTAAGATATAAAAGGAAATTGCCTATGCCTGATCTTAAAATAAGCAATGGAATATCCGTAACAAAACTGCTGAGTAAGGGTAGCCTTAAAACCATTTCGTTGATAATGGGTAACCAAGGCTTCTTGGGTATAATAGACCTTTTTATTCTGCTTGTGGCAGCGCTCGCAAATGTCCCAATCATCCGCTGCCAGCAATAAACGTTCGTCAAAAGGATTATCTTCAAGGAATTTCTTCCTAAAGGCCATGTTACAGCCCCTGATCTGTGCCACATATCCGTTATGTGCGGCAATAAAATCCCTGTCTTGATTGACCATGGACCAATAGCCCCGGCTCGGAGGAGATTTTATCTTCCCCCCTACGATCATCGTGTCTGCATCAAGCATAAATGGTCTTAGCAACTCCTCCAACCATTGCCGGTCAACAATACAATCCGAATCCGTAAAAGCCACCACTTCCCCACGGGCCAACGATACGCCTATATTACGGGAAAAACTTAAGCCCTGGTTGGACCCGTTTGAGTGAAAAGCTATCCTGGGGTCCTTCATGGCGGCTATCTTCTCTTTGGTGGCATCATAAGAGCCGTCATCAATAACAATAACTTCATATTCTTCTTTAAAATCCTGATCTAAGACCGAATGCAGGCACCGCTCAATAAAGTCCTCTCTATTAAAAACAGGGATGACAACGCTGACAAGCATAGTTTTTAAGTAAAAGCGTTTCTATTTTTTTAAAAAATTATACAATAAATGCTGTTTTTGGGGATCTTTAAAGAAATCTTTATGTATAAAAAGATACGCCTGAGAGCTTCGCTCAATAAGGAAATATTCAAGATTAATAACCCGTATCTCTTTAAGAATGGCTGGAAGATCGGAATCACTATTCCCTTGCTCTTTCTCTTTACTTCTTAGAAAAAGCAACACATCCGGCATGAGGGGTCTATCATGCTCAAGGATCCATGACCTGTTCTGTAATTTCGTCCCATAGAGAGTTGAGTTGACCATGTCAAACGTCGGATGATTGAGCGTTGATATGGCACAGTATAGAGGTTTGGCATCATCCAAGGTCAAATAGTCCACCACACCTAACGCCGTAAAACTGTCTGGATCCAATTTGACCTGTAAAAAATAATTTCTATTGATAAGGGCCTTGATAGGCCCATCAATGCGGTAACTGGGATCATTATTGCTTAAATTAACAACGGCCAAGACTGCAAATAGAATGCATGATATCCTGATGGCCCTGCTAAAAAAAACTTTTTTGTCAAAGATCATCATGGCTTGCCCTAAAGCCAGAAGACCCAGGGCCACCATAAAAATAGAATAACGGGACGTCCAAGAATAATCTTGTAAGGGAACCACCAATAATTGTCCTAAGCCAAGAACAAGCAGCGAATACACCCAAAAATCAAACCAATTTCTTCGTGCCATGGATCTTACCCATACCAACAACCAAGCCGGAAAAGCCAAGGACCAGAAGATCAAACCATAACCGCCATGCAGTGTTCCTAAGCCAATATCCTTCCAGTTAAGAAATAATTTGTGAGGGATAACCTTCATAAATCTCCAAAGATCAACGTTTTGGGCATGCTCAGTAAATATCCCCAGGCTGTCTTGAGAAAAAGGCACTGGATAAATGGGCGTTTTTAATGCCCAGAGATTACGCAGATACCAAAAGCCGCCGGCTATGATAAAAATAATGATAAAACCGAACCATCGTTTCAGCGTTACGGGCCTCGAACATAAGAACGGCAGCACCGAAAGGATAAATATAGCCTCATTATATTTCATGCCCCATAACAACCCGGCAGCCAAGGCTGTTGAATAAAAGTACAATAAACGGCCGGTTTTATAAAACACCCCAGCCGCATACACAACAGTTAAAAAGAAAACAGCAATAATGACATCGATGTAACAACAGCCCATTTGAGACAGGACCACAGGGGTCAATAGGAACAATAAGCTGACAAATAGGGAGATCTTTGACCCCAGACCGAGGATCCTTCCCAGCCCGTACATGACGGCCGTTCCCCAAAAGGCCACTATTAATTGAACGCTGTTGACTAATTGCTGACTATGAAGGACTATCGCCGGCCACATAAAAAGAAGTTCGGCATTTTCTGGAAAAGCAAAACGTTTGTTAACTTCAACGGGTAATAGATATATCTTATGGTCAATGATATATTGAAGGATAGGGGGCAAATGATAGGAAAGCTCGTCGCCATTCCTAGGAGGGAAAAAACAAATCGCAGTGACCATCCATATCAATACGAAGCCGGCAAGAACAAGCAAAAAGATGTTCTCCCAGGCCATCACACTTTTAATACCCTCCCTGATCGTTCGGCATTCTTGAAGCCATAAAGCTCCCCCATCTCTTCCCCATATGCCTAAGGTCAGCAAGATCGTAGCAATTCCTAAATTAAGAAAGATTAAATCAGGCAAATATAAAACTTTGATGATGCCGAGGAACAGCTCCGTGAGGATGACCTGACCAAAGCTCCAAAGACCAGCAAGTATGATCTTTTGATGAAAATTGCTAGGGACCGGCCTGGTCAAGAAAAAATAATTACTGAAGAAAATAAATGCAGATACGGCCAATAAAAGTAGGATCATCATTTAGCGTAGGTGCATCAAATGCAACAATAACAACCACAGGGCCTGACAAATATAAAGAAAACTTTTGAACCCCTCCAGGTAGACCTGTCCGTTGATGTACAATTGGAAAAAGGCAAAGGTGACCATCAAACAAGCCAAAAGTAAGAACTCATTCTCCATACGGTATTTAGTCATGTATCCTTGATAACCCTTTTATGCCTGGCCGTGGGACATCCAGTTCTTGCCTCCCAATATACGTGCCACCAGCATGCTGCAGACATTGTCCCCGATGGCATTCACCATCGTTGCGGGCGGGTCAACAAGGGTGCCTATCATGGAAATAATGGGCATGGCAATGACCGGAAAACCATACAGCGTGACGATCATTAATTCACCAAGGAATCCTCCACCGGGGATCCCGCTCATCACCGTACCGCTCAAAAGGGCCACCCCCACGGCGGTCATCATGGCCCAAGGTGTGGAAAAATTCATATGGAACAATCCGAAAAGTACCGCAATTTTTAGGACAGCGGAAAGACAGGATCCGTCCATGTGGATGGTCGAGCCTATGGGAATGACCATCTCGCGGATGTCCCGCGGCACACCGACGCGATTTGCTGCTTCCAAATTCAAAGGGATCGTAGCCATGCTGCTGCTCGTGGCCAGGGCTGTCACGGCAGCAGGCATGATATTGGGCCAAAAGACCTTTAGCCCTTTGGGGCCCCCTGCCAGAAAAGCATAGAAAGAAAAACCGATGAAAAAATAGGCAATGGCTACCGGATAGTAGATCGTCATGGCACGCACGTAGGTACCCAACAACTGAGGCCCTAACACACCGATGAGATAGGCAAAATACGCTCCCAATCCGACAGGCGCATACAACATGATATAGCCAATGGCTTTCATCATCACTTCATTGCCGGACAACAAGAAAGAAGTGAACGCTTTTGATCTTTCTCCCAAACTGCAGGCGCTAAGACCTATCAACACGGCAAAGATGATCAGGGCCAGCATGTTCTTTTTGGAAAAAAGATCAGCAAAATCAGCAACCGTGAATGCCTTGACGATCTGTTCGGAAACATTTAACTGTTGGAAATGCACATCAGCCGGTAAATGGATATTAATGCCTTCTGCCGGAGGGTAAACCTTTACCGCTATCAACATGACCACTGAGGCGAATATACCGGTCACGGTAAAAACTATCATCATCCAGCTGATGATCCTGCCCAGCCGCTTCAGGTTGTTCATGGCCGCTATTGCCGATGAAATGGAGAAAAAAACCAGCGGCACTACGATGGTAAAAAGTAAGTTTAGGAAAATATCGCCAAAAGGCTTGAAGCAAACTGCTTTTTCTTTAAAGACCAGCCCCAACAAGCACCCTATCGCGATAGCGCCAAGCAGGACCAAGGAGGAGCGAAAATGTTTCATAACCATCCCAGAAAGACAAAAGTACAAATGCTCTTAGCATCCCTGAGTTCGCCCTGGTCCATGAGTTTTCGGATCTGACTTTTTGTCATAGGGATAGTCTCAATGACCTCATATTCTTCCGGTTGGGCCTGGGTCATCGTCAGGCCCTCAGCTTTAAAGATATGGATTATCTCCGTCGAGTATCCGGGTACCGGATAAATATAACCCAATTTAGCCAACTTCCTGCATTTAAGGCCGGTCTCTTCACATAGTTCCCTGCGGGCACAAGTAATGATCTTCTCGTTGGGATCAATGGTGCCCGCCGGCAATTCATATATATATTTATTTAGCGCCGGCCGGAATTGGCGCATCATCACCACGGTATTCTTGTTTAAGAGCGGGGCGATGATAACGGCGCCGGGATGGGTGATCACCGTGATACGGACGGTACGGCCGTTGGGGAGCTTTACCGGATGGTTTCTTTTGATTTCAAGTTTACGTCTTGCCATTTATACCACCGGGAGGGTTTGGGCCATGCTGGGGCGCCTGGAAATTTCCTCAAACCATTGCAACAGTTTTCCCTGTGCCTTCAGGTGAGGCAGGCGGAAATGGAGATACCCCATGGCTGAAGCAACGGCGAGGGGTGCCAGGTTGAATTCTTTAAGCTTGGACAAATGTTGCTCGATATATGCATAGGCTGACCGGATATTTTTCTCCTGGCCAGCGATAAAATCCTCATGGAAATCCTTAGGGTGCCGGACCTTCTCCATATAAAGGTTGATGGCCGTGACCATTAAATCATCGGCAAAGGCCTCCCATTTCAACACCTCAAGACGCAAGCGTTCTTGCCGGGGGATCATGATAACCTTATCATCAAGGTTGTCTAAGTATTGACAGATGATCGGGCTATCATAGATCGTGGTACCGTCATCTAAAACCAGGGTGGGGACCTTGCCCAAAGGATTGGCCAAAAGCAACCGTTGTGATTTTTGTTGCAGGTCTTCATCGATCAGATCCAAAACAATGTTTTTCTCCAAAGCGATCACCCTGGGTTTGCGGGCGAAGGGAGAACGTTTTGTATAAAGTAATTTCATATCCAACCCTCTCTTTTTTCCATCATTCTATAATAGTTACGGCTGAAGTTCTATCATTACCCACGAAGCATTATCCAATGGAAAATTACCCAACGAAGTCCTGGCACTAGTCAATATCTTCTGCGGATCGCCCAGCAATTTCAAAGGCACCTTGATGGTAATATCATTGGATGTCCTGCCCACCCATACCGCGTTCTGATTCAAGCGTTTATTCTGGTCATAGACATTGTAACTTAGAACGCCCAGGCGCACATGGATCTTGGGGATCTGCCCAAAAGGCGTTTTGTTACTATAGCCGAAAAAATAAATGGAGGCTTCCACGTCCTGGGCCAGGGGTTTGGAAAGCCCGATGGTAACAATAAGGTTATCGGGCTCCCAGCGTAAAGATTTCCAGTCGACCCCCACAAAGGCGGAGCGCTCCTGTTCATTTAATTCTTCGGGGATCTCCGGAGTGTTCATCAATTTCTTTTGCCCGGAAATAACGGCAATGCTTTGGTCCAAATGCAGCTTCAAGGGCGGGATATCGCCGAATATCTCATTGAATTTAACAAAGGATAACAGGTATCTGGGAGAAGAAAAATACTGGGTCTTATGGGCGCCCAAGGCTTTTTTCTTGGTGGCCAACTGCAATGGGGTCAGATGATACTGACTCCATATTTCATCCGTTCCCAAAGCCGGCGGCGGGGTCAATTCCAACTCAGGATGAAAGCCTTTGGGTTTGGGCCATGTCAGGTAATGAACCAGATAGGGATATAACTCAACATCCTTGTCCATCCCCTCATCCCAAAGGGCCACGTGCAAATACAAATAAAAAGCCAGATGGTCGCCGTTATGGTCCGCCGGATGGGAAACAAAAACTTTAGTCGGCTTGAAATCCTTGAGCACAGACCTTAAATCTCCAACGATCTCTTCGCCTTTATAGGGAGCATTGAAACGGTAGGCGCTTTTATAGGGCACAGCTGTCACACGGGTCAGAAGGCTCCTGTACGGGGGCCTCTTGTCCCAGTGATAATACCAAATATTCAAGGTGCCGAAATCCGGATAGCCCAGGAAGATCAAATTCTCCGGCCCCACGCCCAAAATGCGTGAAGCATTCACGGCTTCATCGTGCCGCACCAAGCCCATGGTCTCAACGGCACCCGGGAATACCACCGGATGCTTGCGATAAAGGAGAAAGGACCATTGATTGCTGTCACCATAGGTCAAAAAAACAATTTTGACCGGGAGGTTCATGGCCACGGCCTGTTGGATCACTCCGCCGGCACCCAACACTTCGTCATCGGGATGAGGGGCCAACACCAGGATACGGTCCGCTGGATTTAAGACCACCTTGCCCATCTTGACCCCATCGACTAAAACAGCGGCCTGCAAGGAGCCCTCAGGGGCAAAGGCCAGCAAAAAAATCACCGCCGTACTAATGGCTTGAAACTGTTTTAACATATAATAGCGAATGATAATGTTCCTCTTTCCCTTCACGGATCTGGATCATCGGATAACGTTCACGGACCACAAAACCATGGGCACTGAAAAAAGCAGCAGCGGCTGTATTGGCCTCATGGACAGACGCCGCTAATTCAACGATGTGGGCACGGGATGCATGCTGCTCCAAGGCTTTTAATAAACCCTGCCCTACCTTGCGGCCACGAAAATCTTCAGCAATACCGATATGCAAATGCCCTTGATGGCTATGAAAGGAACTTTTACGCCAGACAAGGAGCCTGCGCCAATTCTTTAATGCCCCTTGCAGGAGCTGACGGATCTCAGCCTTAAAAAAAATACCTCTTTTAAAAGCTTTGATAAGCAAAGCCGGCATCATCAGCCAAAAGACCACCAGCCCGTAACGGCGGTTGTCTAAGCAGCCGTTGATATAACCTATCAGACGGCCGTCGCATTCGGCCACAAAACTCGATCCAGGCTCAAAATCCGTATAATATTTAGTGAGCAGGTCCGCGGCCACTTCCCGGTTCGGGAAAAAACTTTCAATACGCCCCCCCCGGTCCGCCACGTCGCAGCAAAGTTGGCGTAAGGCTTGCCGGTCTCCCGTGCTATATAGTCTAATATTTATTTTAAACATAAAAATTTATGAGAGAATAGTAAATACTTATGTTTTTCACATTAAAAATAATCATACCTCTCATCTTCAGTCTCCTGGTTCCTTTGCCCCTGGCCTTGGCCCAGAACAATCTTATTGACCGTATCCAGCACATGGAAAAGTCCATCGTTACGGTCCAGACGGAATTGACCAGAATGATGCAAACAGAACCACCCCGGGCAGCCACCTATTATCGCACGGCTGCCGGCCTGGTCATCGACTCTTCCGGCATTATTGTAACAAATACGCACACGATTATACATGCTCCTTTTATTTTTGTGATCCTGCGCGATGGCACCAAATTGCCGGCGCAGGTGCTCTTTGCTTCGGGAGAATATGATTTCAGCTTCCTTAAGGTCCAACCTCCCCATCGCCTTGCACACGTACAATGGGCGGATTCCTCGCAGGTGAATATCGGTGACGAGATCATCGCCGTAGGAAACTCCGACTATAATAACCAATCCATCATGGGAGGCAGGGTCAAGAGCATTCTTCAGAGCCGATCATCGATGACCAGTGATTTTTTTGAACTGGACCTTGACCTAAATCACGGCGATAGCGGCGGCCCCATCCTCGACGCCAATGGAAGGCTTCTGGGGATGATCATGGCCAAGCGGGAGTCCCAGGAAAACTCAAGCATTGCGATTGCTTCAAACAAAATACGACAGCAATATTTGCAATTAAAAGAAAATAGGGGATAATTCCTTCTGATGAATAAACAATCTAAATTTTGGCCATGGATGCTGGCTTTTGTAGTACTGGCCGTCTTAAGTTCTTACATACGCCTATACCCCCTGCGTGTACACTTGTGGGACGATAGCCGCGACCAGGCGACCCTGTTGGTGATCACCAACCTTAAGCAGGCCCTTTTGAAACAAATCCTCAGCCAAGTCCCGAACATGCCCCCTGCTTATGCCAATCATTTGGCGGATGAGAAACTCAATGAAACCATGCATGTGCACCGCCAAAAAGTCATGGATACCATTGACCGCGTTGCCATCAGCCTGTCCCATCAACCCGGTGCCAAACCCCAGAAAGTATATCTCCTGGAATCAGATGGTTATGATTTTTATAATTTGACAGAAAATATTACCAGGAAAGGCAGCATCGCGGACATCATTAAAGGAAGCAAGTATTTTAACCCCCTGATGGTCGCTCCCTTTGGTTTTTGGCAGCCCTTTACCCTGCATCCTTACTGGGGTTTTATCATTTACAAATTTCTGAGCATTTTACATCCCACCATCCCCCTGATGAAGGCTGTGGCCTGCACTCCCCTGTTTACCTATCTTTTTATCATCGCAGCCTCTTTATGGGTTTGCCGGATACTTGGATTTTCCGCGGTCTCTTCCTTTTTAGGGACTTTGTTCCTAGTCATGGCCCCTATTAATTTAAAACGAGGCGCCCTGGGATGGTACCGTACAGACCCCTATGCTGTTTTATTCCCTTTATTATTACTAGGGTGCCTTATTCTAGCTTTAAGAGCTGTCTCCAAAAAAGAAACCTGCCTTTGGGCAGTGATGTTCGGGCTTATCCTCTCTGTCTTCGCGCTGTTTTGGCAAGGCTGGGTCTTATTATTCTTTATCGGTATGGCCTGCGCTTTGGGAGTGGCCGCCTATAATTTCTTTATCTTAAAAGACAAAGCCCATGCCCGGCATAATTTACTGTTCATCGGCCTCTTCATGGCCGCGAGCTTCCTGCTCGTAGGCCTGTTCTTCTCTTTTCAGGATTTCTTTATCCTCTTTAAGGAAGCTTTCTGGGAATTAAAGAAATTCACCCATCGCGGCCTTGATCTGTGGCCGAATTTGTTCATGGCCGTCGGAGAATTAAAAAAGCCGGGCTGGGGAAGCATTCTGTCCCTGGGAAGCGTCACCACCCCGGGCGGCGCTCCGGATTTCTGGCCGGATGTCAGTCTTATCCTGGTAGCCTCGGTTGGCTGGGTTCTTTCTTTCAAACAGGCCTTTAAAAATTTTCGTCAGACCTATGCCATTGATGTGTTGGTGATAACCATTTTTCTCGTAATAACCATGACCCTAA
>CAZFON010000002.1:0-24423 GCA_964520185.1 uncultured Planctomycetales bacterium
GATAGAAAGGTCAAAACAAGATCTCGGACAGATACTCGTCACGAACTTCTTTCTAAAATCCCTGCGGCAACGGGCTTTGCTCAAATACGCATTTATTTTGCGAAGAACATCCGCCCCGCAATTGAATATATCTTTTACAGCCATTTTTTCTCCTTCTTAGGCCATTTTGATCATGCGTTGGACGCTTCTTTTAAAGAAGGCAAGCACCAAATAGATCACGCTTAATTTATCATGCCTCAAACTTCGCCGCCAAACCGCTGGGAAGGTCTTCCACCAGGCTTGCGGGTCCGGTTTTCTGTATCTTCCCCAAATAACACCCAGGTTGACCTTGAAGCGAAGCCTTTCCCCCCAGGTCATCGAAATCCTGCGGGATGTCGAATAAAGCAGATCCATGATCTCCGTTAAGGTCAATTGGATGCCATAAATACTGCCGGTGGCCTGCGCATGCCTCCTAAAATAATTCAAGGGTGTTGCCAGATAATAAAGGTCGCTATGGCGGACCATACGAAACCAAAAATCCCAATCCGCGCATGTCTTGTAGCGGTGCGACATGCCGCCCGCAAGGTCATAATAGCTGCGCCTGAATAGTACGGCACTATAATTGGGAATGATGCATGAATATAAGAAAAAACGCTGTGCCATCGCACCCGGGATCAAAACATCCCCAGCGCAAAATTTTTTAAAATCCCTTCGCCCGGAATCAAAATCCTGGCCAAACACCTTGCCCGCCGCATCGACCATATAACTTCGGCAAAATGCGGCCCCGATGGTCTCATGGGGCGCCATCGCTTGATACAAAAGCTCGATCTCTTCCGGGGCACTGTAATCATCGGCCTCGGCAAACATAAAAAATTCTCCCCGGGACATCCCCACCCCCATGTTGGAGGTGTTGATATTGCCTATGTTCCCCTGCAATGCCACGATCTTAACGTGGGGCCTTTCCTTATACTTGGCCAAAACATCAAGGCTATTGTCCGTCGAACAATTGTCAATGATAATGATCTCAAGATTCGGATACGTCTGCGCTAAAAGGCTCTCCATGCGTTGATCGAGATATTTCGCATGGTTATAGTTGGTAACAATGATACTGATCAGTTCCGCCGAAGGATTCATACCCGAGTCCCTGCGGCATTTTCCTTTGATAAATCCTCGATAGTTTTTCTAATACCCTCATCCAGGGATAGCCGCGGCTGCCATTGTGTCAACCTGATCAGCCGCGTGAGATCAAAATAGCTTTTGGGTTGATCAGGTTCACACGATGGCAGGGGCCTGTCCCCGAATTTTAACTTTGTCCTATCCCCGCCCAAATTTTTCCAGAAACCCATGACAAAATCTTTCACCTGAACAAATTTGCCGCTGCCGAGATTGATGATGCCTGACTCCTCAACAGCACCAACACGTCTTAGCCCCTCGACCACATCGGTGGTATGGATATAGTCCCGGTAATGTTCGCAAGGGCTCAAACTGACCATGGTGCCTTTGAGATGGGCTTGATAAATATCATTAATGAGTGAACCCTGCCGCTGGCCGGCGCCAAAGGCCCAGGGAATGCGGACACTGATAAAAATCTTTCCGTATGTTTGGGCCGCCTGCAGGCCCAGCTGTTCAACCTCATTCTTGGCTTTGGCGTAATTCGTCAATCTTGGCCCCGGCGCCATGTCCTCTGAAAGACGTCCGACCAAGCCTCCGTACTGACTAATGGAACCGGTAAAAATAAATTTCTTCAGCCCTAATTTGAACATGGTCTCGAGCAGCGTCTTGCTTGTCGCTACTCCCTCGTTCAAATGAACAGGAAGATCGGGCTTGGATACCTCCGGCCATCCCAAATGAATAAATACATCCGGCAGGCCCAGACTCTTGACCGTCTCTTGAATATTCTCGGCCTTGGCATAATCCATAAGGACTACATCCTGCGCGGGGCCAGGTGTCTGAGTAAAGCAAGTTAAATCGACATTATCCTGGCGCAGGGCTTTACAAAGCGCTTTGCCGATAAATCCTCTTGAACCTGTTAACCAAATTTTTGGTGTCTTAGTCATCCTATATCTTGATCTCTTGAGTTAATTCAATGTAATTACCATCAGGGTCCTGGCAAAAAACCACCTTGGCACGGCCGCCGGGGGCATTCTGAGGCGCTGAAATAAACTTTACTCCCTCTTTCAGGAGCCGTTGGTATTCCTGGTCCAAATTTTCAATGGTCAAGGCAAAATGGGTAATGGCACGCTCATGGATGGCGCAGGGCACCCTCTGCGGTGAGGCTGGAGAATGATAATAAAGAAGCTCAATGCCTGCCCCTGTGCCCAAGGGCGCTAATTTGACTGTCTTTAGACGGACTTTTTGCAGCCCCAATACCGTGTCAATATAGGGGCATTCTTCCTGAGTTTCACTTCTTACCTTAAGGCCAAGCAGATCCTTATAAAAACGCAGGCTCACTCCCAAGTCCTTTACCACAATGCCTACATGCCTCAATTGCGTGATCATTTGAACTCCTCCATCACCCTATCATAATCTATCTGCAGCTGGTCATGATGAGGACGGCACCAGTAGCTTTCGTAGGAACGCTGGATCACCAAGTTTTTCTTCATGGCTTGATCCGCATAAAGAGCATTCAAAAGATTTTGCCACGGGGCATTGAGACTTTTTAGATCATCAACAATGATGACCCTCTTGGTTGTCCTGACGTCTTTAACGATATCATCCCACGCGACAGGCGTGGCTGCATTGACGGAAAAAAGCGAGGCCTGCAGGCCTTTTTCCGCCATCCGGCGTTGGATTTCTAAGCCATAAGGAAGAGACAAATTAAAACAAGCGATGGTCACGTCCGTACCTTTGGTGTATTGAAAAATAGACCTGTCATCATTCATATAAACGCAAGGGGTATCGATGATCTCTGTCTTAAATAACCTTTGGCTGATGCCAATAATGCGAAATCCCGGAGCGATCATGTATTTGTTGATGATCTCCCGGGCGTCCGTTTTATTGGTAATGGTGTATCCCGGAATACGGGCGATGGAACAAAAATCAGCCAAATTATTCAACGCCGATTGGGGGCCCTCATAACCGCTGTCCACGATCACGGGCATGATGGTAAATGAAGACTTGGGAGCCTTACGCCGGACGATATTATAAGTATTCACCAATTGATCAATACCCAACAAAAGAAAATCCTGCTGTTTCATAAAGAATACCGCTGGAACGCCGTTCATCATGCATCCAAACCCGATACCGCACAGGGTGTTCTCAGAATTGGGTGTATTGACAATACGGCCGCCCGGTTTGACTTTAAGTCCCCGTGTAAATCCGGAAATACACGAACCCGCGGCGATGTTCTGCCCGAAAAGAAAAATATGCTCCGGCTCCAGCACCCTGGCCTTGACCAGCTCATTAATATATTCCACGTATTTCATGCCAGTTCCTTCTTCAAGGCCGCCAAAACTTCGAGCGCCGTTTTTTTAATGGTATTTTTGTCGAAATATTTCTCCATAACGATCAACG
This sequence comes from uncultured Planctomycetales bacterium, assembly GCA_964520185.1. GTDB lineage: Bacteria > Omnitrophota > Gorgyraeia > Zapsychrales > Fredricksoniimonadaceae > JABDGZ01. Next base: position 3,493 of record CAZFON010000002.1, read on the forward strand.
GGTCATCGCTCGAATCCGCCAGATACGGGTCCTCCTGCTCATTGACCGAGGGCGACGGGCCGGCGTGATAATTGATAAACTTGCCGTCGGGGAAGTCGGCAGTCTTCTGATGCCACCATCCGAGTGTCGTCAACGGCACCTCAACGCATACAGGCGTCTTTTGGTCAAGGGCCTGTTTCTTGATGATATTCAGCCTGTCGACATATTCATAGGTATCATTGGAAGATAATCTTTCAAAAGGTATGTTTAAACCACCGGTCAGCCTGGCCACATCTACGTGGCATCGTCTCTCTTCTATTTTCGTGCCTAATGACCATTGATTATTTTCCACGATGGTGACAATCGCCAGGTGATTGCTTTTCTCAAAAAGCAGGCTCTCGTAAAAAGTCCCCTCTTCCATGGCCCCGTCACCCGTGACCACAAACACGACGCCGCCGTCTTTCTTGATGCTCTTGGCCATGGCAAAACCTGCCGCCACCGGCATATTGTTGCCTAAGATGCTTGACGAATACACAATGCCCTGGGATTCATTGATAAGGTTCATGGAGCCCAATTCCCCGCCGGCCAGGCCTTCTTTTTTCAACAAATATTCGTCAATTTCAGCTTTCAGCGAATGCACACGGGCCAAATTATAATGGATATTGCGATGGTTCAGGACAAGCTGGTCCCGGGCATCCATCACCGTACTCAAAGCAACGGCGATCGCCTCATGGCCAAGGGCCAAATGAATGGGTACTTTAAACGAACCCTTTTTATACATTTCATTGATGATAAGCTGCGCCATCCTTAACCGCAGAAACTTCTGAAGAATTTCCATGGATGGTTTTGGGGTCGTCATTGCTTGGTCACTCCGTTTTCTATCAAACTTTTTAACCCTTCCTCAAGACCGAAATGCGGCTTAAAACCGATGAGCCTCGCGGCTTTGGCATTGCCGACGTTACGCAGATTATAATTATCCGCCGATGTTTCGATGACTTTGGGATTCCTTCCTAAAATCTTTTTTGACATTTCAATAATATCGCCCAGACTGATTAATTTATCACCCTGCAGGTCAATGATGTTAAAACCTTTCAAGCCCAAGGAAGCGATGATCCCCGAGACTATGTCCTCAACATGGATAAAACACCGGCCTGTCTTCAGGGAACCAACCTTGACTTCTTCCTGGGTCTTGACGGCATTAAAAAGCGATTCCAAAGCGGACCAGTTCTTCTCGCGGGGGCCGTAGATGATGCCAAAACGCAGGATAGTGGTGTCACAAAACCCGTGGCTGTATTTCTGCTTTAAATTAACCTCACTGACGAGTTTTGAAAACGCGTACTCCGAGCTTAACTCATGGGGATTAAGAGCGGTCTCGTCATTCTTCGTGACCGAAGCGTCCTTCCATTCCCCATAAACCCATTCGCTGGAAGCAAAAATAAACTGTTTCACTTTCCTAGCTTCAGCAGCATCGATAAGGTTCAACGTGGCCATCACATTGGCCTCAAAACAGGCATACCCTTTATTCTGGCAATCCGGTGTACGGGTCAAACCCGCCAGATGGATAATGGCATCCACCCCTTCAGGGATTAACTTGCCGATCTCACGTGATCTGATATCAGCAACTACCGATGAAGAGCCTGGAGCCGCAGCAATGTCTACCCCTACGACATTGACGCCTTTATCCTTTAACTGCGCCACGAGCCTTTTACCGACAAAGCCTTCAGCTCCTGTAACAAAAACTGTCATTGAGTTCCCTTTCTTCGATCGCAATCACTCACATAAATGATCTTGCTCCCCTGGGGTTCAAAACTAAAAGGGGTCTCCTTTAGGTCAGCAAGTGCTTTACGGACAGCACCCTGCTTATCCTCTTCACAATAGAAAAGCAGAAATCCCCCGCCCCCCGCCCCTAAAAGTTTGCCGCCAATGGCGCCAGCCTTCAATGCTTTTTCATAATGACCATCGATCTCGGTGTTGGTGATCCCCGTGGCAAGTTTTTTCTTAAGCAACCAGCCTTCATGCAGAACCTGTCCGAATCCGCGCAGATCGTTGGCTTGCAGCTTTTTTAGAAGCCCCTGAGTGAGTTCCACCATATCGTCGAGATGCTTTACATTCTTCGGCGTATTCTGTCCCTGCTCTTTAAGTATGGACGAGGAAATACGCGTGGTCCCTGTATAAAACAAAAGCAGCTTGTCGTTCAAGGCCTTCTTCGTTTCAGACGTAAAGATCACAGGGTCCACAAATACGCTTTCATCGCAGTTAAACTGAATATGCTGAAACCCTCCATAGGCCGCGATGTACTGGTCTTGTTTCCCAATAGGGTTTTTCAAAATGTTCAACTCAATTTCACAGGCCTCGCGTGCCAGGCGTTCCCCCGAAACATGCCGTCCCTGATAAGCGTAAAGAGCATTAAGAACCCCCACCGCCAAACTGCTGGATGAACCTAACCCAATGCCCGCAGACCCGAGCGGTATGTCCCCCATGTAAACCACCTCAATGCCTTTGGTGATTCCCACCATTCTAAGGGCTTCCCTGATAATATTATGCTCAACCTCATCCAGTGATTTAACATTCTCCGTTTTCGAATAACTGACACGTATCAGGTCATCAAACTTCTGGTTTACCGTAATGTAAATATATTTATCAATGGCTGTAGACACAACGGCGCCTCGGCGGTGTTTATAATAATCAGGGATATCCGATCCTCCTCCAGCAAAACTCATCCGAAGCGGCGTTCTTGAAATGATCATACCTTTATCTCCGTGGTGGCCTTAACGTACCGGCGTATGCCTTCTTCAATATCAATTTGGGGGGTCCAGCCGAGAACACTTGCAGACTTGGATGTATCCGCCCAAAAATCTGCTGTAGGCTTTATTTTTACTTCACGCAGTTGTTTTGCATACAAAGGCTGTCTACCCAAAGCATTCTCGAGATACTCACAAATTTGCCATACCGGAACGGATCTCCCTGATCCTAAATTATAAATACCCGTCGGAACATTCTTGCGCACGATCAGACCCAATGCTTGCGCAATATCATCCACGTGGATAAAATCATTCGCATTATGAGGCATCTTTATCCCCGGTTTTTCATTCTTATTTAACGCATCAGCCATCATCGGTATAAGCGATCCGCCGCGCTGCCCAGGTCCATACGCATAGAATATCCTTGTCCAAATAAAATTGATCCCGTGTTTTGCTGCAAGCATTCCGCCCAGATCAGACAGTGAATGCTTCGCCCATGAAAAATAGGAATCGGTCAAAACATTGTCATCTTCCCGACAGACGCCCAATGACTTTCCATATTCCCAACAAGACCCGGTCGCGATGATCTTGGAGCATCCGCATTCCTCAACCAAATGATGCCATAAGGCTGATGCATGGTCTAAATTCCGACGTGAAGTATTAAATCCGTAATCCGGGATACCTTCCCAGGCCAAATGAACACAAATATCAGGCCGGATGCCCTTTAAATGATCAAATAGCTGTCCTACCCCATTAAGATCAGCGACCATTACAGTAACATTCTTGGGCAATCCTATCACCGGTTTACGGCAAACTGCAAAAACCTCATCCGCCGGGCTTAATTGAGGCCAAAGCCGTTGACCGATAAAACCTGTTATTCCGGTAACGAGGATCTTCACAAAGCCACCTCTTGCGCCAAAAAATCTTTTAATAACGGTGCCGCCTTATCTTTATCTGACAAAATGGGATGCTCCGCCGGCCAGGGAATGGCCAGGCTGGGGTCATTCCATCGTATGGTCCTTGCATTCTTGGGCTCATACGCAGTGTCCATCTTGTACAACAGAGAACATTGATCAGTCAGCGTACACATCCCCATGGCTATGCCCTTGGGCGTATATAAAAGTTCCGGTTTTTCTATTGAGAGAACCGTACTATCCCAGGAACCAAAGGTGGCGGAATTTTTCCTGAGATCAAGTAAAACCATATAAATGCTCCCTTGAGCCGCACGGACTAATTTGGTTTCTGCACAGGGAGGAACTTGCACATGTAAACCCCTGATCGTCCCTTTCTTTGCCGAGAAGGAATGGCTCTCTTGTATCCATTGGGTCACCAGTCCATGCCGGGCCAACTCGTCCTGATCATAGGTCCTGATAAAAAAACCGCGGGTGTCATGGTGCGGCTGCAAGATTATCCTGAAGGCTCCTGCTATTTTCAAAGGCGATAAATCCATGATCTTATACCCTCACGCTGCTTTCGATCAACCGCGGCTCCTTAGGGAATGGCATGATGAATTGCCCTGCAAAACCGCGATGGCTGCATTCATCCATGATCTCCCGGCCGAAATTCCATGCCAGCACAAAAATAATATCCGGCTTCAATGCCATCCCCTGATCAAAGGAAACAATGGGTACATCACCGGACGGGGTCATCAGTCCCTGTTTCATAGGATTATTATCAATGATGGCTTTCAAATAATTTTTCCCGATGCCGCAAAAATTAATGAAGGTGGAACTGCGGGCCGAAGAACCAAAACCAACAATGGTTTTCCCCTTTAAACTGTCCAACAGCCTTAGAGTTTTTTCACGATGAGCAAGGGCCCTCTTAGCAAAATCTTCCCAAACAAAACGCTCATGAATACCGGATCTTTTTTCCTCCTCAAGAACATCTGTATAACTGGGTTCCGGATCACGTTTGACTTTTGAAAAATAGAAAACCAGCGAACCACCGCTGATGGGACTTGTGTCCACCGCGTAAGGATAAAGGCCGTACTTCTCAAGCAACCGGCTCATTGAATGGGCTGTAAAGAAACACAAATGTTCATGATAAATCGAATCATAATGAAGCTCCTGAGCAATGATGCTTCCGCTATGAAATTCGATCACCCCCACACCACTCTCACCAATAGCCATCGCTATCCCTTCGATAACGCTATGTAATTCACTAACGTGAGGAATGACATTGCGCGCGATAACCACTTTCGGGGCCCCATATTCCCCTGTCAGGCGTTGGGCTGTTTTTTCATTCCAATAGGAACAATCTGTTCTTACTCCGTCCTGCCTGGCCATTTCAGCGATATTTTGGGCAGGCTCAATGCCCACGACCGCGATGCCGCGGGCCATAAAGGCCTTGAGGATGGTCCCATCGTTCGAGGCGATCTCAAAAACAAGGTCTCCCTTTTTCAGTGACACCTTTTGAAGCACCCGGTCGGCAAAGATCTCCGCATAATCGCGGGCCCCTTTGGAAGTTTTTGTTACCCAGACATAGTGGTCAAATAAAACTTCCTTGCTGACCGTTTCCTTAAGCTGAAAAAGAGCGCACCGCGGGCAAAAGGCCGTTGATAAAGAAATTTTCTTTATGTCTTTTTTACCCGCCGGAACCAGGGAATTGGCCAATGGCTGGGTCCCTAAATGCAAGATATCTATGAGTCCGTCCTGACCGCAGGAACGGCACGATGATATGGTTTCAAACAACACGAAGCTCTCCGTTGATCTTGTGGTTTTCCTGAAGAAATTTGATCTGTTTAAGGCGCACGCACTTGGCTCCGCGAAAATCCTCTTCCTTAAAAGCCGTCTTATTGAAAAACTCAACGAGTTCTTTTCCACCCCGGTCAAGGTCCCATGCCGGCTTAAAATAATCCTTAAGAACGGTAAGTATTTTCTTAAAACTCACACGATATGTCCGGGAATCCTTGCCATGCTCGCCGGTAAAGACCAGGCCGGACCCCGGAACCGAACGCTGGGCCGCCTCAGCCAGATCCCGGACCGTAAAATTACCGTTGGGGATGCCGACATTGAATGCCTGCCCTGAAACCATCTCCAGCGGGGCTTCGAGTCCGGCTATATAGGCATTCGACACATCTTTCACATGCACTACCGGACGCCAGGGCGTGCCGTCACTTTTAATTTCAATTTTACCGGTCGTATAAGCGCAGGCGACCAGATTATTATAGACAATATCACAGCGCAGCCGGGGGCTGGCCCCAAACACCGTTGAAGGCCTGAAAGAAATAACATGAAAATCCTTGTCTGCTATCTCATTGAGCGAACACTCCGCTTCCCATTTGGTGCGCGCGTAGGCTGTGAGCGGATGCTTGTCGCTGTTATCCTCCTCTAATTCGGCATCCAGTTTGGAAATGCCGTACATGCTCTGCGAGGAAGAATAAACGAATCGTTTGACCCCTGCTTTCTTGGCGGCCTGGGCCGCCTTGATCGTACCCCCTAAATTGATCTCCTCCGTCAAACCAGGAGCAAGTTCGCCCAGGGGATCATTGGAAAGGGCCGCCAGATGGATGACCGCATCAACGCCTTTTAGATCATCAACGTCGATATCACGGATGTCTTTGACAATTTGTTTGATCCCCGTATTATGAGGCTGCAGCAAACACGCCGCATAATAACCGATATCATAACCCACCACATCGTACTTCTTCTCCAGAAGCATGTCCACTAACACGCTGCCGATATAACCCTGATTTCCCGTAACAAGCACCTTCATATGTCACTTATCCTTTTCTGCCGCAATCTGGTCAACGATGGCCAAAAGCCATGCCTGATGCACGGTTTCTACAACATTATATTCGGTACTGTTTACCCAGAAATTAATATCCCCTGATTCCTTTAATTTATTGTCCTGACGAAACCCTGATAAGGTAATGAGTTTCAGCCCTTTGGCCTTTACCCTCGCAGCGGCATTGACGATATTTTTAGACTCTCCGCTGCTACTTATCAATATGACCACATCCTTGTCATCAGCATAGAAATCAAGCGCCTTCTCCACCCAATGCTCATAACCGTAATCATTGGCAAAGCAGGTAATGAGGTCCGCTTCATTGAAATTGACGGCCCTCACGCCGGCGGCCTTGGTCAGATCAACGGCCACGTGGCTCGCAATCGCGGCACTGGCGCCATTGCCCGCAAGGATGACCTTGCCCCCGCGCGCCGCAGCAGCGGTCATCATATCCTGGGCTTTCTTTAACATGATGGGATCCACTGAAACAAGATGCTGGGCAACGGCCTTTAATTGCTCGCCATAATTCATAACCCCTCCTTGAAAATCGCAATGGCCTGCTGTTTTACCGTCTGTTCAAAAACCTTGAGCGTATCGAAGGTCGTGATGTAATAATATTGCTCATCGGTCATAAATGCCCCCAAACGCCCTTCCTTGGCCTTGCCTGCCAGGATAATTTCTTCGAAAGAGATATTCTCCCCAACACCTGGATCGATGATTTTCTTATCAACCAAGAAGAACCCTATGTCCACACCGTTAAGCCCTGGCATTGAGCGGCTCTTGTCATAGGCCACAACCCTATTTTCAGCATTGACCATCACATTATTGTCAAACCCGTACTCACTTGTTCCCTTCTTATTGCTAAAGACCGTTGTGGTCAAAGGACATTTCAGGCGCTCATAATTCTCCTTCATCCCGGCCAGCGGCAGAGACCAATAATTGTCTCCATACAGCAGCAAGAACTTGTCTTCCAGTTTCCCATAAGCATTGATGAGCCGGCGTCCGGTCTGGTCCTCTGCCGTACCGACGGAATAATCGATCTTAAGTCCGTCTATTTTTATCGTGGTGTACCGCTCAACCACTTTTTCGGCTTTATAGCCGAGCAAAAAAAGGACCCGTTTGATGCCCGCCTCCCGCAACATCGTCAAAAGATAATCAGCGAACGGACGTCCATTGATCGGCGCCATAGGTTTAGGGATTGAATCCGTCAAGGGCCGAAGCCGCTCACCCCGTCCGCCGGCGAATATGACTGCCTGTTCAAATTCCATATAAAATTTATTCCAAAAGATCCCTATTTTGGTACAGGAACTTTGATCCTATACGGGTTTTAAATACCTTGTTAAGTTCATCCGGTTTAAATAAGCTCCAAAACCTCTGCTGGAGGTCTTCATATTCATCATTGGTTTTCCAAACCCCGCGCAGTTTTTCTTCCTTCTCGAGGATGACATCAAGTATTTCTTCAGGGGTGTTATCCACAATTTCAAGACCGTCTTTTTTATACCATATGGGGTCTAAATAACAACCAACCGGGGAATTGACAATTTCCCTAAAAGTTAAGAATCTCTTCTCTCGTATGGACCATATTTTCTTAAAAATATAAAGATAATCCGGTGACCAGGCGGCAATGAACCTTAGGGGAACGAGGTTGACCGTAACACGGTGTTTTCTAAATAACCTTGCCACATCATCAATACCGCTGGAGTTTCCGATATAAAAATGGCTTCGTGAGATCAGGAATAGATCGGCAAAATCGCTTCGCCAATGGCTCAAGGGATAATCGATCACTTGCGGATGTTTCCATCCAAAAGCTTTATTGACCACCTTGCCCATCCGGATGACATAATATCCCCGTTGCACAAGCTCCTTGACAGCCGGAGTAATAGTATTGATATCCGCATCCCTAAAATTGTGAAGCGCATAGTCGCCATCCTGCAAATCAGGCATTACAGATTTCTGATAAGCATTATCCCTGACATTAAAAGTCACAATGGAACTTCCCGGCGGGATACCCATATCATGTAACAGCGCGGCCCCGCGATCCTCTTCCTTGCTGGTAAAGGAGACTTGCGGAGGGGTATCATTTGAAAAGCCATAGACATCCAGTGAATTGTGAGGGGGAATATAATGATGCGGCCGCCAGCCGGGGATCTCCAGGTTGGCCCATGCTAACCAATAAACAAGATCATACATCGGAACGATCCTCTTCAACATCCTTTTCACCTGACCATTGAGTATCCACGGACGCAAAGGATAAAAAATATCAAAGGTCTTGGCATCATCCAATCCCGCCCTGCGCTCCCACAAATAGACCTCTGTATTGCCTAGGGCATGCCCGATCTGCTCGTATACGGGAATGAGCCGTATACACATGATCGGACGAAGCAATCGTATGAGGACAACAAAAGGCAATGCCAATAAAAATATTGGGATCTTAGGAAGAAAAACCAAAAAAATCCTTTCCATGATCATCCGAAAAAACTTCACGGCCATTCCTTTCAACTCAATGTATCCCTAATTCCTGAAACCGTACCAAGTCAGAAAAAGGCCCTCCCTGCTGGCAAAGCTGTTCATATTGGCCCGACTCGATCAAGGCTCCTTTGTCAAAAACATAGATCAAATCAGCTTTCTTGATAGTAGCCAGGCGGTGCGCTACGATCACCATGGTCGTTTTTCCGGAAAGCGCTTCGATAGCCTTCTGGATCAATCCTTCCGAGTAACTGTCCAGTGAACTGGTAGCCTCATCAAGAAAAAGGATCTCTGGTCTTCTCACCAAGGCCCGCGCCAGGGCCAGGCGCTGAATTTGCCCGCCGGACAGACGCACCCCGCGGTCCCCAATGAAGGTATCATACCCTTTAGGAAAATTGGCAATGAATTCATCCGCGTACGCTAAATGACAGGCCTGCTTGATCTCGTCATCCGTGGCATCCGGCTTGGACCATAAAATATTTTCTTTGACCGTCATGTTGAACAAAATACTCTCTTGCGGCACATACCCTACACGCCTCCTGTATGAATTAATATCTAGATCAGCCATGGGAATGTCATCAACCAAAACACGGCCTTGCGTAGGCGAATGAAGCCCCATCAGTATGTCGATCAGCGTCGATTTTCCGGACCCTGATTTACCAATAAAAGCAACGACTTTTCCTTTAGGGATCTTAAGGCTTATCCTTGTCAACGCAGGCGGTCTTTCAGGATAGGAAAAACTTACCTCTTCAAGCAGCAAACAACGGCTAAAACCTTTAAAAAGCACCTGTCCCGAAACTTGCTTCATGCTTTGGGCAGAAGCGCGCAGGCTCTGGATCTGTTCATAGGCCGGGATAAAACTTGAGATCATTGTCTTGTTGGACAATAAAATACTAAAGGCATTGGCGATCTGAAGCAATGACAACAATAAAATAGCCAATTCCGACGCCGGCACCCCAAAAGCACGGGACGTTAAAAGAGCAACCAACACAATGACCACTCCAATGGGCCGATAGGCCATGGACATGGAGTAGATCAACAGTTGGGCTTTATTGTAGTATTTTAAATGGGCATCATAGGCAGCATTGATCTTTTCGACCGTGCGCCGGGGCTCTCCATAACCTAAAATAAGTTTTGCGCCACCGATGCTTTCAAAAATGAACCCTGCCAGGTCGTTGCCTGTCTGCGTGCCGCGCTGGCCCAGTTTGTAGGAAAACCTGCTTAAAAAAATAAATAACAATGCCGCAATTCCGCCGGACGACAGGCACAAAAGCGTGACCTTCCAGGATATATATAAGGGAATTGTCAGAAAGATCATAATTTGAACGGAATTCGAGAAAATTGTACCTATGGCATTAAAAGCATCCCCGACCCAAACCAGCTCCCTGTTAAGTGAATTCAATGTCTTTCCCTGTTCGGTGCTCGTAAAAAAAAGCCATTTGGCCTGAAAGACATCCTGCAAAAAATGCGTCATCAGGTCTTGGGAAAGACGGGATTTGGTACGCAGCATCAGCCAATTGCCATAAACTTGCACGACAGCCGTGAGTATGAACAAAGTGACAAAGACCAAAACCAGGGACATCAGGGTGGCGGGAATCCCCAGCGCCTTTAAAACACCTGTCACCTTCAATGTCAGGCTGCTGTGGCCGTGGCCGTCGGGATAAAGGAAGGAATCTATCAAGGGCGTCAAGGCGCAAACAGAAACGGCAGCTAACAGATTAACAATAATGGCCGCAACAATATTGGATGAAACGAGCCCAGGGTACTTGCGGAACATTTCAGTTATAAATTTAAGCACTTTCATATCTATAGTTTTACCTTGCTAAGGCTCTCCATCTCTTTAAACAAGTCCACGCAATGCACCCCGGGGTAAAGCGAGATGTCCACCCCTTCCCGGCATATAAGCACGACCCCCTCACAATGATCCGGAACGTGTTTTACCCGGCTACATTTAATACCGGCCAAATGAGGATTCTTCAAGGGCATTTCCACCAATTCAACCAGATCAGAATTCCCCAGGATAAAAAAATGACGGTCCCCCTCACTGATCAAACGCCAGAGGATGCAATCTAATTGATGGAGGATCAATCCCATGGAATGGATGGTTTTAAACGTATAACGAACGACCTTTTGATAATTTTCAGCAAAGCCTTTAGGGCTAAGAATGTCCTGGATCTTTTTCTTATTGAGTTGACGGATAAGGATATATCCTTTGACAACAAGATGACGAACCAGAAGTTTTATGGCACCGGTGGGGAATTTCCAATTTTCAGATAGATCCCTTTGGTTGGCGCCAAGCTCTGCGCCAATGATATTGATCAATTCAAATTCACGTTCATTTATGTCCGCTCTTGGGGAAACATTCATTTTTTTCCCTTTTTCGTAACGGCAGGCGAACCTTCGTCCAGTAAAGTTTTTCGGGCGATATGAAAGTGATCTCCCAGCATGAGGCCGCCATCCACATTGACCACCTGTCCCGTAACATAGGACGCATCATCCGAACACAGTGAGAGCACGACATTAGCGACTTCCTGAGCGCTGGCCGCCCTCCCTAAGGGGACGATCGATTCAACCACCTTTTTATTGACGCTATTACCCGTCAAGGGGCTCCTCGCATCAGAAAGGTCCACCAGCCCCGGACAAACTACGTTTGATCTTACCCCTTGAGTGCCGAATTGAAAGGCGATATACCGGCTCAATTGCACCAATCCCGCCTTGGCCACATGATAGACCAGCGGCTGATGAGAAACAGAGAACGCATTGGTCGAGGCGATATTGATGACATTCCCGTTACTGGACCTGATCAAATGCGGCATGGCATACTTGAGGACAAGTGCCGGAGCCTTCAACAGAACACTGATCCCCAGATCCCATTCCTTAAAATTATCCTCAAAAGACCCGATCGTAAGCCTAGGCCTGGCGTTATTGACAACCACATCCAGACGCCCATATTTCTTGATACATAAACGTATCAATTTCCTGATGTCATTCTCTTTTCTAAGATCGCAGGAGATAAACACCGCGTTCTTTCCACTGCCGCGGATGTTCTTGGCAACGGCTTGACCGGCCTCTTGTTGAATATCAGAAATAACTACCGAGGCCCCAGCCTCGGCAAAAGATTCCGCTATGACACGGCCTAGGCCCTGCCCGGATCCCGTGACAATAACAACCTTATGTTGAAACAAAGAATGGTCTTTTTTAGGCATTCTACTTCTCCAAAAAAACTTCCGGTAATGAGTTGACTTGATCTCCTAAAGAAAGGGCGGCAATGACCTCGTCGATGTCAGCCATGTCTTGAGGCGTCAATCGGGCATTGGCCCCTGACGCGCACACTTCCAGCTGCTCTATATTTCGCATACCTGCCAATACCATGGCGACCGCCGGCCTCTCCAAAAGCCAGGCGATCGACAATTCAGGAAGGGTCATTGATTTCTCTCTGGCAAAATCTTCCAATGCTTGTGTTAGTGAAAGTGTTTCTCTTGTTAACCAACGTCTGACCCTGTTGCTTATTTGAGCCCGGCTTCCTTCCGGCAAAGGCTGATCATTCTTATATCTGCCGCTCAATATCCCCCGGCACAGGGCGCGATAACAAATGATCCCGTAGTTGTTGCTAAGGCAGGATGGAACAATATCCTGTTCAGCCCTTCTCTCAATAAGATTGTAATGACACTGTAACGAAACAAAATTGATCAACTTATTCCTTTTGATCACTTCCGCTGTTCTGGCGATCTCGTTGTGGTCATAATTGGAACAGCCCACCCAGCGGGCCTTTCCTGCGCGGACCAGATCCGTCAAGGCCGACAATGTCTCCTCTAAGGGCGTTGACCCGTCAAAAGCATGCAACTGAAAAAGATCAACATGATCTGTCCCCAAAGCCTGCAAACTTTTATCCATGCTGGAAAGAATATTCTTTCTATTTAGAGGCACCACCTCAACCCCGAAGGTCCCATCCGCAGCGAACCGGGGATTAAGTCCGACCTTGGTTGCGAGGATAACCTTGTCACGGCGTCCTTTGATCGCATTCTTGACCATCATCTCCGCTGAACCGCTTCCATACATAGGGGCCACATCAATAAAATTGATCCCCAGATCAAGGGCCCTGGCCACAATATCATTTGTCGCCTTCTGGTCACAAAAGACGCCGAAATGCGCGGCCCCAACCCCCAACACCGAAACCTCGATATTTGATTCCCCAATTTTTCTATATCGCATTTATTTCGGCATGACCCTGAACTCCAGGTTCAGCCTGGTAATATTACTATTGACCACATCTTCACTGTGAAGCGTTTTGGGATGATAAAAGATCACCTCTCCCTGCGAAAGCGTTGGATTAAAGACCTCTATGTCCGTATACTTCTTGGATAATCGGAACTCATTCTTCGTGAATTTCCCATCCTGCGGCAAATAATTCTCATATTCCTTCAAATGTGAACCCGGGACGATATTAAGCGTCTCTCTAGGACTACGCCCTATGATCGGCAACCAACATGAAACAACGCCTTTGGCCACACCCCAATTCTTACAGCTCAACGGATACCCATCCCCAACGCCTGGCCTTACAAATCTGAACCCCAGCCAGCCCCAGCCGTCGTCCCAAATTTCATAGCGTTCTATCCCAATGCCGCTCAGAAAATTCTTAACAGCGTCATTGAACAAAATACTTTGAAGTTCCTTTTCCGGGTAAAGATATCTATTCTTCGCACCAAAGATACTGCCATGATCCACCCCCACCGTTTTGGACCAAACATGGTAGTTCTCTAGCGGTAAAGAATCTTCCTTACCCGATGTCCATTTCTGCAATAAACGATAAAGCCATTGTTTAGCGAACTGATCCAATACCTGGACTTCCTTTGAAGTAAAAACCTTAACAACGGCAAAACCATACCGCTGGTACATTTCGATCTCGTTCTTACAGGGGAATTTGCTTCTATCTAACATACCGCCTCCATGGTGTTATTTACGTGAGACATCCATCGCAGGAACGATCATATTGTTTAGAAATTCTTTCCTGTCCAACAACGGCTCAGCATCTTCAATGGGCCGGCCAAATTTAACTTGAGGGATCATCCCGTGACGAGCTGGTATCTCAATATTACAGAACACCGGCCCGCGCAAAGCAAACGCCTTGCGCAATTTCGTATTTAATTCGCTGTTCTTGGTAATTGATAACGTCTTAAAACCATACGCCCGGCCTACCTTCACAAAATCAGGAAAAGCCAGGCCTCCCGATACGCTCGAAGCATGATAGCGCGCCCCCAGCCACTGCTGTTGCGTCTGTTGGATCATGCTGTAACCATGATTATTCAATAGAAAAATTTTTATTGGTAGCTTATGCCGGACAATCGTTGCCAGCTCTTGAATATTCATCTGCAGCCCGCCATCGCCAGTAATACAAACAACTTTTCCCTTGTTCAAAGCAAAAGACGCACCGATAGCGGCCGGTAAACCATACCCCATCGGAGTGTTATTGAAAGCACTGAAAAAACGCTGGTTCTTCTTAAATTCAAAGGCCTGCCCCATCCACCCCACCGCACAACCCGTGTCCAAAAACATCGTCACGCCGTCAGGGGTCACTTGAGAAAGGGTTTTGACAAAAACATATGGGTTAACCGATGTTTGTTTATAATTTTCCATCGGACAAATGGGATATCTTTTTTTCCACAGAGAGATCTGGTCTTTCCATTCATTGATATCTTGGCCCTTAAATTGCGGTAAATATGCTTTTATTTCCTGGAGAAAGCTTTTGGCATCAGCATGGACCAAAATACTTGAGCCTTGCTCAAAAACAGAGAATTTATTCAATTCCGCCTGATCTATTTCGATAATGATCTTTTTCGCCCCTCGGGCAAAAGACACCAAGGGAGAACCGGCTCCTTTGGTATCCAAACGGGTACCGATCACCATAACAAGGTCCGCATTTTGTACTGTAAAATTACCGTAACGGGTGCCGTGAGTGCCGAAAGATCCAACGGTCTGCGGATGATCTTCCGGTATCAAATGCCTCATGGCCCACGTCAGGACCACCGGAAACCCCGAACGGTCTATCAATTCTCTGGATTCTTCTTCTGCCTGAGAAAGATGGACCCCCCACCCAAAAGCAAGCACAGGTCTCCTGGCCTCACTCATCCATCGAACACACTTTTCCAGCACGTCCTCTTTGACGTGGGGGATCATATCTTGGGGAGACGGCACAAAACTTTTAAGTTTATCAGGATCGATTTCCGCGCGCTGTAAATTATCGGGGATATCAATTAGCACCGGCCCTGGCCGGCCTGACCTTGCCAGGGACAAAGCTTTTTCAAGCTCATAGCGTATGTCTGAAGAGTCCTGAAGTTGGACACAATATTTCGTTACTGAACGAAAAATGTCAATGACATCTGTTTCTTGAAAACCTACCTGACGCACACCCGTATCTTTTTTCAAACGGAATGTCGACACCTGACCTGTAAGGCACAATAGCGGGACTGAATCGTAATAAGAACAGCAAACACCGGTAAGGAGATTCGTTGCCCCAGGGCCACTCGTCACCATCACCACTCCCAGATTCCTGGTTACCCGTGCGTACGCATCAGCCGCCATCGCGCAGGCCTGTTCATGTTGATTACAAATATATTCGATCCCTGCCTTCTGACCAATGGAATCGATCAAATGCGCTGAAGCGCCTCCTGTGACAACAAAAACATGCTTGACGCCTTGTCTTAACAAAAAATCTGCAACATAATCAGAAAGCTTCATTGAGCCTTCCCCCCCCAAACCATTTTTCTTTTTGACGAAATAAACAGAGACCCCTCTTTATAACCAACCGGCATATCTTGTAACTTTTTAACCGATCCCCAATTTGTTTTCTGAGAAAACAGATTTACCCCTAATTTATTAAAATGCTTAAAAACAGCCTTGGCATTGTCCGCGTTCTGAATTTCAACCATCGCATCCGTTTTCCTCCAATGCTTCTTTTCAGTCGATAAAAGGATCTCCTTCTCATGTCCCTCAGCATCGATCTTGACAAGATCAGCCCAGGACACCAGCTCGGGAAACGCCTCAACCTGAACAGGAAACTTCTCCAGCTTTCCGTAAGGTTCGGCTTTAGCGCCCGCGAGGTGGCTTCCTGTCGTGTTTCCCAGGACCCTGATGAACTCCTTGGTCCCTCGCTCACTGGAAACAGCCGCATTATAGGGCGTCACATTAAAACATTTATTAAGCCCTAAGTTCTTCTTCAATATCTTGAAATGCCAGGGGTCTGGCTCAAAAGACCGCACGGTATATCCGCACCGGCTTAACAATATTGAATGCAAGCCAAGATTGGCCCCGATATCAACAACCTTCTTATAATGCCTGCGGTTGGCCCAATAAAAACTGAAAATAATGAGCTCATCGATATCAAAAAGATTTAAGGTGTCGATCGCCCCCATCTTATAATAAGGGAACCGAAGCTTCCCGAAAGGAATAAAATCCACGGGCCCAGCCTCTGGAGAAGAGAACATCTCATCGATCTCTCTGCGGGCAACTTTCTTTAAAAATGGCTGTAATTTCCCGCCGGGTGAATGATGCTGGGAAACATCCGGCAATAACATCATTAGTTCTTTCAATATCACAGAAGAGATCATCAATACTCCTTACAATAAACTATCCGTTTCATCTTATTTTAGTCAGCCGATCATTCCCATGCCTACGAAGTTTATACATGTTCGGATCTTCCAAAAGGCTCGCCTTCAGCTCCCCGGTTCCCCATTGATCAAAAACGACACTGAAATTACGCCCACCTATGACCTTGCGCTCCTGATCGATGATCCAATCGCAGCAATCCAGCACACGGTCCATGGACGTACACTTATCTTTCGCTAACTGCTCAATGGTCTTCTGATAATTAGCACCCGCCTTGATCCCCGCCTTTAATGTGGACTCATGGATCTTCGTTTTGACCCAGCCTGGCCCAAGGATCGTAAAGCTCGTATCCGGAATTTCCGCATCCAGCAGTTCACACATCTTGATGAGCGCGATCTTTGAGGCCGTATAGGCTGAATAATTCACGGTGGCATTATTGGTCCCTCCTCCGGCAAAAAGAAGGACAACCGGAGGCTTTGACGCATCTTTTGAACGGAATGGAAGCAGTCCGTGAATGATCTGCATCTGCTTTATAAAATTGACCTTGATGGACCCTTCCCACTCGGAAAAATCACAATCGGCAAAAGGACCCACCGGATCTTGAAGCCCCGGGCAAATGACCAGATGGTCCCAAACGGGACAGGCCTTGCTTAAAAAGGAACAGGTATCTTTGATCGACGTATTATCTGTCAGATCACAATGGACTGTCTTCATCCCCAAGGCATTTAATTCTTCAACTTTAGAAGACGGCGAGCGATATGTCCCATAAACATTAAACCCTTTTGTCTTCCACCTTAAAGCTAACGCGTGGCCTATATCACTGGAAACCGAAATAATGATCGCGACCGGGGCTTCCTTTTTCATAAACCTTTCATCCCGATCAAACACCGCCCGATCACTTCGCCTCTCTGCATACGCTCAATGGCCTCGTTAACCTCTGTTAAAGGAGTTCTATCGGTGATAAATTCGCTTACCTTCAACTTCCCTGCTTGACAAAGACGGATATAACGCGGAATATCCAAATCCGGCCGACATTCGCCCCCCTTGGTCCCTGACAATGTCTTTCCAAAATGTAACGCTAACGTATTCAACGAAACCTTTTTGTCCTTTGGCAATACTCCTACTAAAATCATCCGTCCATTCGAACCGGTCAAACGATACCCCTCTTCGATCACTTGCGGGTTTCCGGTATTATCAACGACAACATCTACTCCATGATCTCCCACGATCTTGCGCACAGCGTCGGTCACATTTTGCATCTTTGTATTAATAGTATGTGTCGCTCCCAATTTTTTAGCCAAGTCCAGTTTCGCATCGTAAAGATCGACCGCAATGATCGGATGGGCAGATGCCATCGCCGCGCCCTGAATAATATTCAATCCTACCCCGCCCGCACCAAGGATAAGAACAGATTGACCGATCTGTAATTGAGCTTTGTTATTAATAACTCCTAAGCCGGTGGTTACGGCACAACCAAATAGGGCCGCTGTTTTCAGATCAAAATCTTTCGGGATAACCGTAAGGCGGTTCTCAGAAACGATGGCATACTCATTAAATGTCGTTACCCAACCGGCATTTAATAATTTACCTTTCCAGGTATATACCGGCGGCTTGGATTCAATGCCGCACCCCGGCATCCAATGCATGACCACGTGATCCGAAGGCTTAACATGAGTGACCCCATCACCTACGGCCACCACCTCCCCTGATCCCTCATGCCCTAATAAATGAGGCAAATACCTGTCCTCTCCCTTGACACCGTTGATCTCTCCTATTTGTGATCCGCAAATGCCGCTATAGTGGACCCTGACTAAGACCTGGCCATAATGCAGTTCTTCAGGCAAAGAGACCTTATCAAGTACAAGCGGTTTTTTCTGCTCGACTAAGATCGCGGCCAACATTTCTTTAGGTATCGTCATTTTCAATTTCCTTAAAAAGGCCCCTTAAACCAATCACCCGGAACGTCATGCGGACGCTTGCGATGTTCTTGAAAATACTCCAACGAAATATTCTTATTCAGCATTTTGTTAACGGCATCGACAATATCTTCAGCGCCCTTATAAAAACTTTTGGTCAACGCAGGGCTGGTCGGACTAGGATGATCCGGAGAGGCGATCCTTCGCGGGGCTGCTTTTAACTTTGTAAAAAGTTCCATGCTGACCCGGGCAATGATCTCGCCCGCGACAGATCCGGTTTCGTTGCTGGTATCTAATGCCAATAAGCGGCCCGTACGTCTGACTGAAGCAAAGATCGCATCCCAATCAAGGGGACTTAAGGTCCTCAAATCCACCAGATCACAATGCACCCCTTCTTTCTCAAGAGCCTCAATGGCGTGAAGGGCTTCAATGGTCATATAGGAATATGAAACAATGGTGAGGTCATCGCCTTTCTTGATCACGTTGGCTTTCCCCAAAGGAATAGGTACGGCACCCACAGGCACATCACCCTCGAGATTATGAAGCCAGCGGTGTTCAAGAATGACCACGGGATTGTCATCAAAAATGCTTGCCAAAAGCAGCCCTTTAACGTCCGCCGTCATTGCCGGTACCACCACTTTAAGGCCAGGGATATGGGTTAACCATGCCTGCAAATTCTGAGAATGTGTAGGACCTTGCCCCCATCCACGTCCCATGATCAGGCGGATCGTGATCGGTACAGAAGACTTACCACCAAACATATAATGCCACTTGGCCGCACTGTTCACCAGTTGATCCATAGCCAAAAGGAAAAAATCCAAACGTTGATGCGTCATGACCGGACGAATGCCGTTAAGCGATGCCCCTATGGCCACCCCCGTCATGGCATTTTCCGCCGTCGGCATATCAAACACGCGATCAGGCCCGAATTTTTCTTTTAAACCCAATGTTGTTCCAAAAATACCCTTAGGGTCATCAACGCCGAGACCATAACAGATGACCTTGGCATCTTGCTCCATAGCCTGCGTCAATCCTTCATTAACTGCTTTGGCAAAATTTAGTCTTCGGTTGGCCATGCTTATTCCTTAAAAAGTTGCGTATACGCCTCGCGTGCTTGAGGAAAAGGTGCTTCTTCCGCAAACTGAAAAGCGGCATCGACCTCAACCTTGATCTCTTCTTCCATCTGATCGATCTGCTGACGCGAAAGCGTTCCTTTTTTTAATATATCCTTCTCTAATCGACCTACCGGGTCCTTTTTCTTCCATGTTAAAAATTCTTTCTCACTGCGGTACCCGATATTATTATCAAAATTAGGACCGCAATGTTCCCGCCAGCGATAAGTGGAAAATTCAAGGAAATAGGGGCCCTTTCCCCTACGTAACAAAGCCACTGCCTTCTTGACCTTCTCATAAACTTCAAGAACATCATTGCCATCCCCTTTTTCAGACGGACAACCGAGCCCCTGGACCATCTTGTAAACGCTCCGCCCGGCCGGCTGGCGGACTTTAAGGGATGAATACACTGAATAAAGATTATTCTCACAAACAAAAAGCACCGGAAGTTTTTTCAGGACCGCAAAATTCACTGATTCATAAAATACACCTTCTTCCGTGGCCCCTTCACCCAAGAAAATACAGCTGACCTGCTTTGTCCGGTTGAGCGCAATCGACAGGCCAAGGCCCACGCCAACAGGGATCGTATTGCCGACGATCGCCGTACTGCCCATAAATCCGACGCTCTCATCAATAAGGTGCATTGAACCGCCCTTACCGCCAGAACAGCCTGTCGCCTTCCCGTAGATCTCTGAAAGCATGGCGCGCAGACTCCCCCCTTTTCCCAGGTAATGTCCATGCGCACGATGCGAGCTCACCGCGAAATCATCCTTGTTCAATGCAAAACCGACCGCCGCGGACACCGCCTCCTGACCCGTGCACAAATGGGTCGGGCAGCGCATCTTGTTCTCGGGATACCGCGCAGCTATGGTTTCCTCGGCGCAGCGGATCAATTTCATCCGGCGCAACAATTCTATGGCAATTATGGAATAAACCAAAAATAGTCCCCCGTATAGCCGACCTCGGCAAAAAAGTTCTTCCACTCATCCACATGCATGATGGTCCGGGCGGTAAGGTTCCAGGCTTGCATCAATTCCTTCTCTTCATCATTATGATAGGCATCCACCGTAATGAAGCTTTTGCCGCGGCTTACGCGTTCGATCTCCCGCAAAGCTTCTCCACACTCCTTGCGATCAAGATTGTGGATCGTATTAATGGAGATCACCACATCAAATGATCTATCAGCAAAAGGCAGCTTTTTGGCATCCCCGACGATAACATGCGGTTTCATATCCTCAATAGCATTGGCTATGGCATATGAAGAAATATCCACACCCTTTAGCTTGATTCCCGGGATAAGGAGTGCCACATCATGCAGCATAAAACCCTTGCCGCATCCTACATCCAGCAGGGAACTGCTGGCGGTCAAACCAAAATGTTTTTGCAAGG
>CAZFON010000003.1:0-10769 GCA_964520185.1 uncultured Planctomycetales bacterium
TGTTACAGGAGCTTTTTGGGCTATCCGGTTGCGGAAGCTCCATTTCAAATAAAGATCTTTAACAAAATTAACAAGATAAGATTGTCTATCGCCCCACCATCGGGGATAGGTCATCGGCGGGAAGCATTGCAGCCCGCCTTGGGGGCCTTGCAAACAATAAGGGATATGCACGATCCCCCTGCAGGATTGACGGGAAAGATCCAACAGCCAGCTTAAAGTGGCAACATTTCTGTACTGGTGATTATCGATAAACCCGTAAATGACCAGTTTCGGTTGGTCCCCGGCGCGCCGGAAATAGTCCTCAAGCAAAAGCAAAGACTGGTAGGTTCCATACCCAACAACCCCCAGGTTCCTAAACTGCAAGGACGGATGTTTTGCTTGTAACTTCCATGCAAAGGTCTCCTGGTCTGAAACGCCCCACCCCTGTGTCAAAGAACAGCCTATGAACACGACCCGGTCTTTGCTGGCGTCCGGGCTAAAAACCGGTTTTGTCGCTCTTGACCCATCCTGCCAGAATGTATATGTCACCTCATTCCCGTAACGGACATCGCGGATGACATACCGCCCAGGCTTGGGGCGCCAACCCAAAACCGGATCAGGCTGATTGACCATGGGTTCCGTGGTCTGAAACACATAAGGATGCCAGTAATCTTTGATCCGGTAGTCCCAAAATCGCAGCACTAATTCGCAGACAAAAATAGTGACAAGAAGAGTGAGGAAAATAGATACTACGTGGAATAAAAAATATTTGATCCGCATTAATTGAAAAAAGGTTCTCCTGTGTTTTTAGTATACTACCCTCATTGCCTTTTCGGAAATAATCCTGGCAAAAAGGCCATCATCCTATTTTACGGCTGCCGGTGTTCATGTTCGGCAAGCCAATTTTTAACACCGAAAACGTCGCTCCAGTTGTAATCGGTTTCCAGAAGTAAAACCGTCTGAATAAATGCCAGGTGCGAGTACCCTTGGGGAAAATTACCTGTCAGGCGATGCGTAGCAACTTCTATGTGTTCGGAAAAAAGACCTGAAGGATTCGCAAGGTTAAGCATATTTTCAAACATTTGGCGGGCTTTTTGTTCTTCCCCGATAAGATATAAGGCATTGATCATCCAAAAAGTACAAACAATGAAAGCATTCTCAGGGACACCAAAATCATCCGCTTCAATATATCGAAAGACTAAGTCATTTTTAACCAGATACTTATAAATTTGTTTGACGGTACTGACCATCCGTGGGGCATTGCACTCAAGAAACCCGTAATGGAGCATCAAAAGCACTGAAGCATCCAGCTCCTTGGCCCCGTAATACATGACAAATGATTGCATGTCCTGGTCCCAGCCATTGCTTAAAATGTCTTCTTTGATCTGTGCCGAAAATTTTTGACAGCGTCGAGCATATTCTTTCTTGCCGACGAACTGGGCAATTTTAGCTGCTCTATCCAACGCCACCCAACTCATCATCTTGGAATGAACGTAATGCTTAGGTGTCCCTCCTCGTTCCCAAATCCCACAATCCGGTTCTTTCCAAACATCCTCAACATACTTGACCAAAGAACAAACCACTGTCCACAACTCTTCTTCCTGATACATCTGAGTGCGATTATTAATAAAAAAATACGCGTAGATCGTTTCCATCAATTCCCCGTAAACATCATTCTGTTGCTGACGCCAGGCATTATTACCAATCCTCACCGGACGGGAGAATTCATAGCCGCTTAAATGGTCAAGGGTTCTTTCCGTCAGATCTTTTTCTCCGTTTATACCGTACAGGACAGCGATATTGTACCGTTTAAGGAGCATACGGTTGAGGATAAAATTAATATAACGGGTCGCCAATTGTAAATGCCCCATGCGCACATATAGATCAATGATCATGGACGCGTCGCGCACCCAGCAAAACCGGTAATCCCAATTACGGTTCCCGCCTATGATCTCAGGCAAGGACGTCGTTGGCGCCGCAATGACCGCTCCCGTCCTCTCATACGTAAGGAGCTTTAGGGTCAGCATGGAGCGGATCACCATTTCCCGATACTTTTCCGGAAGTTCCGTACGCAGAACCCAGTCTAACCAATAGCTTTTGGTCTTTTCATACTCCACGTAAATTTTGTGAAGATCGATATTTTGCAACTTTTCATGATAAGAAAGCAAAAAAAAAGACGATTCCTTAAGTTCGATGGGATCTCCTTCAATGACCTTTTGGGTATCTAAATTGGTATAAAGAAAAAAATTGTCATAATCGCCCTTTTGGGAGATCATTTCTATGCAAGAGGAGCCTAAAACGAACCGGGGTTCTCCCAGGGCATAATTAGGCATCGGCTTAAAATCGACAATGATTTTGGGAACGCCTGAAACTACCCTGATATTCCGATGGATTTCGGGGGGAGCATAAACTTGCCCCTGAAAGGCATGAAAACGGGGCATATAATCCCTGATCTCAAGAACACCATGTCTGGTTTCAAAAACAGTCTTAAGAATATTAGTATGGGCAATATAGCTCTGTTCCGTCTTAAGCGTATCCACGGCCGAGATCTTAAAATGCCCGCCTTTTTCTTCATCCAAAATACGCGCGAACAATGAAGGTGAATCAAAAAAAGGCAGGCATAGCCATTCAATGCTGCAATCAGAAGTTACCAGGGCTGCAGTGGTGCAATTGCCGATCAGGCAATAGCAATCATAACTTTTCATAGGCGCCGTAAATCATATACTTTAAGAGCTCTGTCACTTCCTGGGGCCCTGCCAGATAATACTGGGCTTTTGAATATCTTGGGGCCCCCACAAAAACAGTGATCCCCTTATTTTTTAGGGCCTCAAAAGCATCCTCATCAGTACTGTCATCTCCGATGTATAGCGGTAAGGCATTCCCTTTGCCCATTAGAATTTCCTGTTTTCTTAAAAGCCACAAAGCGGCTTTGCCTTTATCCCATTGAACCCAGGGCCTTAATTCAAGCACTTTCTTGCCCTGGTAGACCTTGACCATGTTTTTTCTGCAATAAGGCATGCAAATTTGTTCAAAAATCCTTCGTACGAGGAATTCCTTGTCCCGTGGGACCAAGCGGTAATGCACGCTCAAGGTCACCCCTTTATCTTCCACTAAAATGCCTTGAATATCGGAAAGTTGCATGATCAGCTCATCTTTAACACTCTTCATAACCGAGACAACCTGGGAAGGTATAAGGTTTTTCATCTGCATTGAGGAATTTTCTATTTCCCATCCATGGTTGCCGATATAACAAGCCCCTTCGATCCCGACTATCTGCTTGATGTCTGACAGCATTCGGCCGCTGATGATCACAACCTGATAGGAAGGGATCCGCACCAACCGTTCGATCAATTCTCTATTTTCTTGGGACAAAACTGCCTCCGAAGGGACCTGAGCGATCGGTGCCAAGGTGCCGTCATAATCCAAGAACAAAATAATTTTCTTAGCCCCCCATGCCTCTACTATATCGTCACAGTATTCAAGTAAATTTTTCATACTTCGACCTCCTTGAGTTCTTTAAATTCTATCTTTAACAATCCAGAAAGAAATTTTCCTGCCCAGCGGAATATATTATTATCATGCACGATCTGACGCATCTTGGACATCCGTTTGCGGCGTTCTTCCTCCGGCATGGTCAACGCCTGGTAAATACTGTCGCTGAATTGCTCGCCATCATAAGGATTAATTAATATCGCCTCTGATAATTCCCGGACGGAACCCGCAAATTGGCTTAGAACTAGCACCCCATCTTCGTCGCTTTGCGCGCAGATAAATTCCTTGGCCACAAGGTTCATCCCATCATGTAAAGAACTGACGATACAAACGCGCGCCATACGGTAAAGCACTAACAATTTTGATAAAGGCATGTTGCCTCGGATCAAAATAACCGGGTTCCAGCCATCCGTAGAATGCTTCCAGTTTATTTTTTCAACCAAGGCGTTTATTTCATCATTCAACGCCTTGTATTTAGCAATATGGATCCGGCTTAAAACACCTACCTGTAAAAATACGACCTTTCCTTTTAGTTCCGGATGTTTTTCAAACAAGCGATCAATGGCACACAATCTCTCCGGGATGCCCTTGGTATAATCGATCCGGTCAATGCCCAATAGAAGCTCGCAATTCCCCAGATGGAATTCTTCGATCAAATCATTTTCGATCCTATCAAAATCATTGGATCTGGCCTTATCGTTTATTTCCTGAAAATCCACGCTGATGGGGTATGGCCTGATCAGGGTTTCATGGTCTTTCCTGATCACCGAGAAACGCTCCCGGTCGATCTTACTCTCCAATTGCCGGTCCACCACTTCAAGAAAATTATTGCAATGGTACTGGGTATGGAAACCGATCATGTCATTGGCCAACAATCCTTCTAATATTTCATTTTTCTGTGGGCATATGCGAAAAGTTTCATAGCTGGGCCAGGGTATATGCCAAAAATGGGCTGTGATCACTTGGTTAGGCGCCGCCATCTCTTTTAACAACTTGGGCAGCATGCAGAAATGATAATCCTGGATCCAGACAAAAGCCTTTGTATTTCCAATCTCTTCCATCACGGCCCGGGCAAACTTCTGATTAACATTAAGATAATGCTGCCAATCATCCTGCTTAAAAACAGGACGTTGAAAAGCCGTATGACAAAGCGGCCAAAGCGCATCATTGGAATATCCGTAGTAGTACCCCTCTTCTTCCGGCTTCGTCAGCCATACCCGCTTAAGGGTATAGGCAGGATTATCCGCCGGAACTTCGATCTTGTTATAACTGTCCGTGACCCGATGGTCTGCCTCGCCGCTGCTGGCAGCTATCCATAAACCATGACAGGCCTGCATTACCGGATCAAGCGCTGTAATGACCCCGCCAGATGGCCGTCGGCATTCGATCCTGCCTTTTTTATAAAAATGTTCATAAGGCTGACGGTTGGACACAACAACAAAAAGATAGTCGCCAAGCTTTTCCTGAACAAATTCCTGTAAATCTTCTTTTACAAGCATCATGCCCTCCTTGCAAAGCGTTTCTGCTTAACTATCCCCTTTAGTGTCAGGTATTGCGCCAAGATACCGACGGCGGCACTACTGAGAAATAAAAGTTCGTGTAAGCTTTGTGTCCCATGGAAAGCATTGGCAATGAGCATTGCTCCCAATAACGAAGAGATCATGATCAACGTCCAATCAAAAATAATGACCATCAAACACATGCCGACAATACCCCCTACTATAAAGATCGGCCATGTATAAAATTCTTGCGAAATTATAGCGGAAAATATATTCATTAATAAATATCCCCCTCCTAAAAAACCAATTCCGAACACCACCATGAACCATTGAAAACTCACTGCCAATACGATCCCTACACTGCCTAGGGCCAACGCTGAAACCAATACCATCCAGCCCGACGAATAACCTAACACTCCTGCGCACTGCACACCGATTAAAAAACCGACGATCCCTACACAAAGCCAGAAGAAATTTCTTCCTGCAAACACAAGCAAAAAACCGAACGCCAAATCAAAAATCATCATGACCTGTTCCCTTGCCCCGCCTTTAGCCCCGCAAAAATACGGCGGGGCATCGGCGAGGGCTTTTCTATATAAAACTCTGTATTTTATCAAGCACCAAACTATCCGCTTCTTTGTACGGGGTGATCCCGCCTATGCGCACTTCCACCTTGGTGGAATATTCTGTCACTCTGTGAATATCGATCCACATTTCACTCCCATTGACATAAGAACCTCTGAATTGTGTTACGTTCTCATTTAATGTTTCTTTGACCGCTGACAAATTAAGCGACTGCAATGCTAACCTGGTTGCATTGATGGTCGCATGATACGAAGCATGGAATTCCTGGGTCAATTTTCCGGAAAGCCAAATTGCTGTTCCGGCTCCTCCTGCTGCTCCTATAAATAAGGCAAAACAACCGCATAGGTTCAGCATTAACATTCCCCAAAAAATAAAAAGCATGGTTTTCTTGAACATGACCCCTCCTGACAAATAAAGCCGTCCTTGACCAACCATCCCAGCAAAGTATAAAATTTTGGAGATTAAAAAGAGATGAATTAAGAATTAATTTTGGGAAGGCAAGATAACCCTGAAGGTGGTGCCGCGACCCAGCTGGCTTTCAACCTGGATCTCTCCCTGATGGATCTTGGCAATGGAATTGGCAATGCTTAACCCCAAACCGCTGCCCGGGGTATTTTTGTCTGCACGGTAAAATTCTTCAAAGATCTTTTTCAAATTTTCAGATGCGATACCCGGGCCTGAATCACTGATATAACTTATAATTTTATGGTGTTCATGCTCAATACGCATATCGACACAGCCTCCTTCTGGCGTAAACTTGATGGCATTGCTGATAATATTAAAAAATAAACGTCGCAAATGCAGCCTGTCGGCTTTGATCATCAATGACGGGTCGGTGCTTTGCAGGTTCACCCTTATTCCTATGCCTTTATTGGCTGCCGACAAACGGTTCTGTTCTACGATTTCATTAAAAAATTCAATAAAATCGAATTGTTCAAACTTAAAGGCCTCAGGCTGATAACCCAGTTTGGTTAACAATAATAGATCATCGATTGTCTTAAGTACGCGTTGAGATTCTTCCGCAACAATTTTTAGAGCCTGCTGGTACTCCTGTTTGGTGCGTTCTTTGCGTAATAAGAGTTCAGCCTCCCCCTGAATAATTGTCAAGGGGGTTTTCAATTCGTGGGCAACATGATAACTGAACTGCTCAATGTATTTAAAAGATCTTTCCAGACGTGCTATCATCCCATTGAAAGATCCAACCAAAGATTCCATTTCCGCGCCAAAATTCTTATTCTTGATCCTGGCACTCAAATCCTGTTGTGTTATTTTATTGGCTATGGCGGTAATTTCATATACCGGCTGTAAAATCCTATCGGCAAGTATTCTGCCCACAAAACTCGTCAAAAACAAAATTAAAGGAACGCTGATGGCAATGGAATATAACCAGTTGCGCAACTGCAGGATGATAGGGTCCTGGGCGATCCCCACCTGGATCAAATACCGCCCCACCTTCTTATCCACAAACGGATAATTGATGACACGGATATTCTTATGCCCCACGCTCGAATTCCAAAACACCGCTTTCCCCATCGGGGGAAATTGAATATTTTCCAAGAATAAAATGCGTAAATTCCTGTCTACATTGGAAGAACTAAATACCTCTTTTGCGCCTTTGCTGACAAAATTAATGTAATCTTTGTTTAAATTAAGCAATTGGGCCTGTTTAAACCACCTCTGAGAAATTTTCCATGTCTTATGCTGGAAAATATTTTCATTCTTCATGAGTATGGTCTTATCAACAGCCTCCGGCAGAGACTCTGGACTTTCCCCCAAAATATTAAGGTATGACCTGATCGTCAGATCAACAGCCTGAACTTTAATTTTAAGTTGCTGGTCGATTTGGTGAAGAAAAGCATTGGAAATGAAATATAAAACACTGCTGAAAACAATGAGGATCAGCCCTAAAATGGCCGTATAAAGGATACTGATTTCAAACTTAATGGAATTGGATCTCATGCAGAATTTTTCAGCATGTATCCTGATCCGCGCAGGGTATGGATCAATTTCCTCCTGAAGCCTTCATCAATTTTATTACGAAGGTTGCGGATATGCACATCAATGACATTGCTCATACTGTCAAACTGTTCGTTCCACACATGTTCGGAAATCATGGACCGGCTGATGACCTGGGCTGAATTAAGCATGAGGTATTCTAATAACATGAATTCTTTGGCCGTCAAAACTATCGCCTTGCCCGCTCTTTTGACTTCATGATTGAGCTGGTTTAGTTCCAAATCGGCCGCTTTTAAGAAAGAAGTCTTATGGACGGTAGAACGTCTTAATAAAACCTTGACCCGGGCAAGCAGTTCTCCGAAAGAAAAAGGTTTGGTCAAATAATCGTCCGCACCGGCGTTAAGCCCCTCGATCTTGTCTTTTATGGCAGCCCGCGCGGTCAGCATCAGGATAGGGACATTGATCTTCTTGTGTCTCAGCCGGCGGCACATCTCAACCCCGTCATTTTGAGGCAGCATGATATCAAAGATCATCAGATCATAAGTATTTATTTCAGCCATATACAACCCCTCTTCACCATCATAGGCTGTGTCCACTGCGTAATGTTCTTCTTTCAGCCCCCGCGCAATAAAATCCGCGATACGCTTCTCGTCTTCCACGACAAGGATCCGCATGCCTCCCCCCTTTCTAAGCATACAAATTTTGAAAATAGTTTATCAATCCGGCATGGATTGTAAATAACATGTTTCCACCTTTTACTGACTTTTCTCTACTTTATTCAAAGATGCCGAGGCCTGGGCCAGCTCAATATCATCCTTCGTCTTCCCAGGTGTCCGACAGATCTTGGGGGATCTTGTTCATTAAGAAATCATCGCCACCTTCCATGCCTTGATAGACCCAATCCATGATCCTAATTTGACGTTCCGGCGTCTCGAGAAGTGTCCTGTTTTTCATAGTCTTTCCCTCCATTGCCGATGATCTGTTAGTGTTTTTATCCAAGTAGATAGTAGCAAACGAAAAATGAAAGTAAGATTAAGGCAGGATTAAAAATTTGCGGGACCTTCATCCATTTCATGGATATCTTTTAGATTGATATGGACTTCTTTTTCATGCCATTGAATGATGTCCTTAAAACGCTTATTGAAAACAATATCCTCGGGAGTGTATAGATGCCTGGCCATAATGGGCTGACTAAATGATTCATCCATCCCTGTCATCGATGCCAGAATGCCCACCTGAGCTTCCCGCAACGCGGGCGCATCCAAGTTGAACAACGGGCTGTCTTTGTCGATATGGTGCCGGATCGTCCAGCTTAAAGAGAACAGCGGTGTATGGTCGCGCTCCAGTTTAAGGTCATAAAATTTACGTGAATGTTCGCCTTCCGTGCTGATTTCATTTCTAGTCAGGGTCAATCCGATGTGCGCTTCCACAACCTGATTTAAACGTTCGTTGGCGACCCGAAAAGACAACGAACGCCGGCCATTATGAGTTGCTATGACTGCTTTATTGCTAAAGATCACCCTGGCCGTTGGGCGTGAAAACCTCGCATAAAATAAGCCCGTGATCACAGCTAAGATCAGGATCCCAAAAAGGGCCTGAATTGTCATTACCCCATATGTAAATGATCCGGAAGGCTGTATACGGCCAAAATCAACGGCGCTTGACGTTTCCACACTTAAGAAAAAACACTCTTTAAACCGTGCAAACCCTTCAGCATGACTTCCAACTGGCTGAACATTCAACAAGAAATACAAGGCGCCAAAAGCAACGTTCACCATCAGATATACGACTAAAATATGGATAAAAAACTTGGGCCATGACAAAGCAAAAAAATAATGATAGAGGTCCTTGAGCCGGCCTCGACGGTCCCGGCGTCCATGGATATTCATATCGCCGTCTTTGTTGATCAGGGATCGAAGTTGATTGATCTGCGAATGACGCGAAGGATTCATACCTATTGGGCCCATATGCCGGTGACCGGTTTCGACTTTGCTGCGTTATTAGGAGGCCTCACGCCATAGAACATAGCCAATGTCCTTAGCACATCATAGTGATCTATATGCTGGCTGTACTTCCCTGGCTTCACGTGCGCCCCGACAAAGATGGTCACAATATGGTTTAGGTCTGTATCGTCATCTTCATCCCAAGTCAAAACCAATAGACTATTATGACTTTCTGCCCAGACAACATACGGCGCAATATTCTTGCGTAACCATCCATCCGCCTGAGCCACCGTACCGTCATGCATATCATGATCCATGTTTGGTATCACAAAAGCGATGGTCGGAAGGCGTGCAAAATCTCCGGGAAAGTCCCGAAAAGGTTGGTTGAGGTCTCCCGGCAATGCGTCAAAATATGCCAATGGATTGTGCTTCTTTCTATAGGCACTGTAACCGCATTGGGTAAAGCCACTATGCGGCATGGTTTCGGAAAAAGTCTTGAAAGAAAATCCTGCCTCGTGAAGGCTTTGGGCTAAATTCTCCCCCTTCAAATCATAATTGCAACCATCATCCTTGATTCCGTGTGTCGAGCCGGAAAATAAAGCAATATAATTAGGCAGGCTTGGATGCATGATAGCATAGGATTCCATCATCAACGCACCCTGACTTGCCAGCTGATTGATGTAAAGAGCATCCTGATTGCCAATGATGTCATTAAAAGACTTGTTTTCTTCGACCACTACGACCACATGATCAGGCCTCTGTGCAAAAGCCGGGTTATGAATAAATAAAATTGATATAAGCATAACCGGCCGTAACATCCTCATGATCTGCCCCCATCTTCAGGATTTGCTTTCTTATAGACAACGACTTGCGGATATTTAGGCGTACAGGTTTTTTGCACCTCCACCTGATTACGCAACACTGTAAACCTCTCAGACGCCCTTTCATCACCTTTCTCCAGATCATACAGCACGACATGATCTTCCGTCCGCACACCGACCACCTTGTATGCTTGCCCATCATCCTTCAAAATAACCTTGTCACCGACACTGTATTCAGCCATTGTCTTGCACTCCTCCCCAGACTCCCTTATTTTATTCCAAAAAAAACCCTCTACAATTAATTTAATTGTAGAGGGTTCATATGCCGATCTATAAGATCAACGCAATTTTCGTTTCAATGCCAGACCGCCTAAACCTGCCGCCAAAAGGGATAAGCTTAACGGCTCAGGGGCCGGGGCTGTGGGAAAATTACCGCCGTTTCCGGGATTCCCACCATTGCCTGGATCTCCTCCATTGCCGGGATTTCCACCGTT
>CAZFON010000003.1:10869-23882 GCA_964520185.1 uncultured Planctomycetales bacterium
CCATTGCCGGGATTTCCACCGTTGCCGGGATTTCCACCATTCCAGGGGTTCCCATCATTGCCGGGATTTCCATCATTGCCCGGACCATAGCCAAAATTACGGCTTCCGCTGCCATGATGATGACCTCCTCCCATGGCCCAGGACTGCCCCGTAAAACAGAGCACGGCAAACATAATAAAAAATACTTTTAAAATTACTCTTTTCATTTTTACCCCCAATTATATTGGAATCTTTTTCAAGAAGGCGTAGCAGGCTTTCAATGTGTTCTTAAACTAATTTCTAGCATTAATCATGCCAATGAGGCAGTTATTTTACTAGAATTAAAAACTATTGAAACTAATATAGTTACGCTAAATCTAAAATGGCGCCTTCCTAAAAGCCGCTTTAGGAATGTATAAAATATTATACATTTTGTACCAAATGAGGGGATCTTCCCGCTTTTATGGCAGGTATTTGATCAGTTGCGGGGTAATGAGGCTGGTAAACTCTTTTATTGCCTTGCGGGCGGGTTCTTTATTATTATTGGTGAAATCAGCGGAAACGCGGATCAAAGCCCCGCCTTCCCTTTTTCCTAATAACGCATCCAGGGCAAAAAGCGCCTGCTGTTTCCAATAACTGGACGTAAAAGTGTCTCCCACTTTAAACCAATAGTACACGAGCTGATACATTTTATTGTCTTGCAACACCATTCGATTCATTCCAGAGTCTTTCCCTTTTTCAAGCACATAAACACCGGTCCCTGCGTAGCAATCCTCGGGAGGATGATAAGCCTTATGATTGCTCTGAGTATACACGATATACAAATACACCTTCTGTCCTTGGGGGTCCCTATATATCCTCATCAAGGCATTGTCTGTTTCCAGGGTGGCGAATACACTTTTTGACAACGGGATATCTTCCGAAACCCAGTCTCCTGCTTTAGGAGGAAAATCTTTAATATGCACAGTGTCCTTCTGTTTGCTATCCATGCCGCAAAGGACTAACGAAAATAAGGCAGCCACCCCCAAAAGAATGCCTATAATGACCAGGTTCCTGTCGTTGCTTTGCATAAAAACACCCCTACTTCAACAATTTCTCAACTTCAGACAGCAGGAAAAACGCCAAAACAAAAACACAAAAGCCAAAAAAACTTTCAACAGATCCGGTGATATATCTCGTCCCCCACATCTCCCCGATGATCGCCAGGGCCATAATACGGCACACATTTGTGACCAATGCAATGGGGACGGAAGAAAGGAACATGACCAGTCTTTTGATCTTCCCCGACGGCATCCAATAGGAAAAAAGGGCCCCCAGCGCCAACAGGGCGATCAGCGAGCGCAATCCGCTGCAGACATCTTCTACGATGATCGCGGCATGGGTCATACGGATATAGCTGCCTTCCTGGAAAGCGGGGATATTAATGACATTTAACAACGCGGTGGCTATTTGGGCGGCCAATATCTTCAACTGAAAGCTGATGCTGATAACAACGACTATCGGCAACGGGACCATGAAAGCCAAAAAAACGATAGGGAACAATATGGCCTTCATATAATTCTTCCCCCAAACACACCAAACAATACCGGCTATGACAATGAGCATCGAAAATCCGGAAGTAAAATAGACCCTGAACAGCAAACTTACGAGATGAAGGACGATCCCTGCGACAAATAACCATAGACCCGCGGTGGCCGGCTCAAGCTTGATGCTTCTTAATTCATGACGTTTTTGCCAGATCAAAAAGAGTGATATAACGGGAACTAAAAGGCCATGACTATAATAAGACCCGTACGCAAACCACCTCTCCCACATCCATTGCCAGGTCGAAAGGTATGCAAGAATAAATAAGACGAACAGGAAAACTGTTTTTTTAGTCGAAGGAGATATTGACATAGGGTGTCTGATAGGCGCGTTCAATCTTGTCGCTATTATAACGTTTCGCCGCCAATTTCACCATCAATTTGAAAGAACCCTGCATTCATGAGATAATGCTTCCAATATGACCCGGCGCACACAAAACAGCCTGATCGCGTTGACCATCCTGCTCATAGGCGCATGTTATCTGGCGACCGTCAGCCCCTATGAAAATTGGGACGGCGACTACGCCCAGTATATCCGGCACGCCATCAATATTGCCGACGGCCAAGATTACGACCGGATCGGATATGTTTTCAATCCCAATTATCCGGCCTGGCCCAGGACATACCCGCCGGTTCTCCCCCTGCTTTTGGCCCCCTTTTACAAGATCTGGGGATTAAATACCCTGGTCATGAAACAAGCGATATGCCTGATGTTCTTGGCCTTTTTGGCCGTACTGGCCTTTCTTGTCCGCCGGAGGATCTCTTTCCCTTCTTTAATTGGAGTTTTATTCATTTTCGCGCTCCATCCATTCCTCTTAGACTTTAAGAACACCATTTTCTCTGAATTCCCCTTCCTTTTATTCACCTATGGGGCCATGTTCCTGATCCAAAAATTTTATGAGAAGGGGGCCTCCGGTCCCTGGTTCTTTCCCGGATTATGGATCGCTTTGACCATCTATTTATCTTACGGAACGCGCGATATCGGCTTATTACTGGTGCCTTGCCTTCTGGCTTATGAATTCATCCATTACCGGCACATTTCGGCACGCACATTGACGGCCGTCGCGGCATGCATCTTCCTTGCAGGCCTTGAATGGCTGTTCTTGCATAAAGATGGGGATTATACCAAAATGATGCTTGTCGCTGACCCGCATGCCCTGTCTTCGTCCCTCGGCCATTATTTTCGATCCATCTATTACTTCTGGGGCGACGACCAGCACCCCAAACTGCAGGCGGCAATTTTTTATTCAACGCTTTTTTTGACTTTAAGCGGTTTTGTGGCGCACGTTCGGCAACGAATATGCATGACGGAAATTTTC
Organism: uncultured Planctomycetales bacterium; assembly: GCA_964520185.1. Taxonomy (GTDB): domain Bacteria; phylum Omnitrophota; class Gorgyraeia; order Zapsychrales; family Fredricksoniimonadaceae; genus JABDGZ01. The sequence goes on from CAZFON010000003.1 coordinate 13,751, forward strand.
TTTGCCGTTTATACCCTATCTGCCCTTTTATGGCCGGCCGACCAGGGGCTTCGCTATTTTCTTCCGGCGCTTCCTTTGTATGTCTTTTATATATTTTGCGGAGTGGAGTTTTGGGCAGGTAAACCGGGCCAGCCGCTGTTGGCCGCTATACGCAATGTGTTTTTTATCGGACTGCTGGGTGCCGTGCTCTTTAACTATGTGTCATTTTACCGTCAATGGGATTACCGCGCCATCCCGGAAGGGCCGGATAAAAAAGAAAGTGTGGAATTCTTTAATTTCATCCGGGAAAAAATACCGCGGGAGGCGGTCTTCATTTTCAGTAAACCGCCTATCCTGACCATGTTCACCGGCAGAGCCTCTTCGATCTACCAAATACCCGTTGACCGCGATCAGCTTTGGCAATATATCCACAGCATCCATGCCGGCTATCTGATCTATTGCCAACCGCTCTCTGACCAGAAAAACCTGGGTCCATTTATTCGGTATTATGAAAAAGATCTCAAACCTGTATTTATGAACAAAGATTTTGAACTCTTTGAAATAGCTGAATAAACCTTCTTTCAATCAATTTAAAAGCATCTGCTGAAATACCGGCTCAATGAGATCCGCCCATTGGGCATAGCCTTTGGCCGAGGGGTGCAGGCCATCTGAGGCAATTAAAGAAGGATCCTGCTCCATGTTCTGGGATAACGGGAATAAATCAATGGTTTTGATATGGTGTCGCAGGGCCACCTGAAGAAGGATTTGATTAAATGCCAGGATGCCCTGGGCAATGTCCCGGCCATAAGAAAATTGCCTGCCTGTAGGCGTAACGGAAAAATCCGGGATGGTGATGATCAAAATGCGGCCAGGATCCGGAATTATTTTTAATAACTCGCCAAGAATATATTCCACGTGCTGTTGAAACAGTCGAGCATCCACCCCTTGCACCCAATCGTTAACCCCTATCAACAAGGTCACGTAATCCGGCTTTAATACTTGCAACAGGGGCAGTTCGCCATCAATGAGGTCCCGGGAGGTCCATCCGTTGTGGCCAAGATTCCCGACCAATTCAATGGGGATGCCTCGGCCCTGCAATCGAGCGGTGACCCGTGCGGGCCAGGATTCATCAGGCTGGGCGCCGGTCCCAATGGTATACGAGTCTCCCAAGGCGACGTAGCGGATGGGTTTTTGAACGGCGAATGCGTTGGTTGACACCAAACACAAAACAGAGATCAAAATTTTAAGGACTTTTTTGTTCATGTCTAGCCCATCTTAACTGACGAAATTTATCTATAGGATCCACTATTAATTTCAATAGGATAAAAGCTGTTAAAATAGAAAAAATGATCGTTAAGGTTGTTGAAAAATTATTGGCTTCCACCGAAAATTTCAACCCGATCAGCCAAATGATAATATTATGGACCAAGTATATTGGATAAGAAAGTTCCCCGATCCTGTTATCTATCTTGGAGTTTTTAGTTAAATTGAATATAAAAGGCAGGCTGAGAAAAGCTAAGAAATAGTAGGGTGTGAACGTAAGATCGTGTTGGCCTCTCAAATAAATATTAGGGTATAGGAATACAATTAAAAAGAACAGGCATGTCACAAATTTGCTGATCCTTAAATACCTGCGTTTATCCTTGATCGATCGATAGATCCGGTATGACAAATTCCCTAACAGGAAGAACAACAATTCCGTCGGAAAAAATCTGAAGGTCCACGGGTCCCAAGTCCACCCTAACCCTTTATAAATATGGCATCTTAGCAGTAAACTTGCGGCCATTATACAAAGGAGCAGCCAAATATTTTTATTGAGCACCAGAGGCGCAATTAAATAAAACATTAATTCAAGGGACAATGTCCATGCCTGTGGAACAAATAAAAAAATATAAAAGGCATGGTCGACATTCCTGAAATTATTCGTCAGGAATATCCCCCCGGTTTTGATATTCAAACCTAAGAACATGACCACATCTTGGCCAAAGATGATCAAATTACTGATGATCGAAACCATATAGGCGCCTAATCCCATATTGTGATGTAAGGTGCCGTAAGGTTCTAACTGTAACCAGTTATGCGTGATTAAACCCGAGATTACCGAAACAAGGATGGTTAAGATCAAGACCGCCCAATAAAGAGGGTAGATCCTTAAAAATCTATTAGTGATAAAAAGTTTATAACTATTTTTACCAACATATTTGGAATCAAGAATTAAGGACATATAAAACCCTGAAATAATGAAAAAAGTTTTCACCGCAACCTGCCCGGATAGGAACTCGATTTTCCATGTAGGGTGAGTATGTTCAATAATAACGCAGATAGCTAGGAAGGTTCTGAATATCCCCACTCTTCTCTCCAATTTTCAAGGTGAGTACATCATTTTTGATCTTTTTAGCAAGAACTTACGGACAGGAAAATCATAAATGATATCAATAAACCAGCAAAAGCCGATCAAAAGCACAAGAAAAATAAATCCAATTTGAGGAGCACAGCTCTCGACTGAACTGCCAAGCTTGATCCTAAAGAATCCTTTTATTAGATCAGCTATTGGTAAATGGATAGCATAGATGGCATACGAGATCGTTCCCATAAATTTACAGATCCGCTCTGCCGGCCCCTTCGGTTGAATTCGCATCCCCAGATAGATTAGGAATGGAAATACAGCAACTATGGCAAAAAGTTCAAAATAAGGCTGAATGACCGGAGTAGGCTTTGATAAAAGGAAAGCTGCTATCAGGGCTAAAACGCCACCCAACGCCAACGTGGAATATCGATCATTGACCAGCGTGGGATCTAATATTTTAGATGAAAACAGACGATAAAGCAGTACTCCGGCAAAAAAAGAGTATCCTACACGAAAGAGGCCGACCGGTATCGTTTTAATATTCCACCCTGCGTCCATCGTACGGCCAGGGAAATTCAAAAGAAAAAATGCTAAGTAAATTGCTGAAATAAACATGATAACGATCAGCAAACGCACCGTTAATAAACGGAAAAATCTGGCGTAGATCACATTCGCGATCAACTCAAAAAAAAGGGACCATGCGGGACCATTTAATGGATAAAGCACTTGAGTGTCCCCGGAAATTTTGGGGATCATAAAAATGGCAATCAAAAAAATTAAAGGATTGCCCATTTTACTAACCCCCAGAAATATCGCTAAAACAGAGACTGCGCTTCCGAATATATAAAGGGGATAAAGCCGTGCCCAGCGGATCAAACAGAATTGCTTGAATGAAAGTGTGGAATATAGGCGTGCCTCATACGCGTTAGCGATCACAACTCCGCTCAAAACAAAGAAAATGTCGACAGCTAAATGATTTTCTTGAAATTTTATCGTACCGAAGAACGGCTCAATGTGCGACAATACTACCAGTATAGCCGCTACCCCACGAATGCCATCTAATGTATAGAAATACCTTTTTTGCGTTGGTTGAATATACATTGGATGCTTGCTAAATGTGACCCGCGCTTTTGCCTTCCGGGGGTGTTTTTAGTTCATCCAGGAATGGCCTTATTTCCTGAATAATTTTCCTTAGCTTTTGCCTTGTTTGTTCTCTGTCCTCCGGAGACATGGCGGCCAACTTATCAACATAGTGCTCTGCTGCTACCCTGATCTTGGTCGGGATCTGATTGAGCCTTCGGCCGATCAAAACGTCATCAACAAAAGGCAAACTGCCCAGGACAAAAACAGTGATAAGAGCACCCGCAATAAATGTTTTGGCAAAAAACATCCCCAGCTCCTCAAGCAGTTTATTCCTGGCCCTCAGCGGCAACGGTTCTTTGATCATCTCCTGATTTCCGGATTCGATCATTCTTTTAAAATAAACCTCTTTTTCGTTCTCTAATTTCTTACATGCCTCATTGGCATCTTTCCCTTCTGCGATGAGGGACAACTCCGGGATAAAGGAGTAATAAAGATCTCCTTTCCTTCTCAGGATGACTGTATAATTGATTTTCATAAAATACTGCAGATCACGTGCCTTTGTCATAATTTCAGCCCTCTCTTCTGGTCAATAAAACAGCATCCCGGTCTCTCAATTTATATGCTTTTAAAGGCATATTTGCATTTGCTAATATTCTATCGGCGATAGCACCGCGGGTTGCTATGGCGATCTCCCCGTAACGTTTAACCAATCCCTTGATATCCACTGATAAGATGTCTTTATTGTCCGCATCATATTGCCCGGTGTTAAGGATCTCTCCGGCGAAGAAATGCGTAGTCGGGCCGCTCATAGGGATACCCCCATCATAAGCCAAGGCGTAGCATATTCTGCCCCAGTCATCGTTATCCATCGCATAGGGCGTCACCATAAGAACACTCTTGCCGTGCAACACATTCCTGATCAGTGCCTGGTCTTGCTTACCGAAAGAGCCCGTAATGTCATCACCATGGACCACCTGGGAAGGCGGCTTAAGGTACCCCCAGATTTCACTGACATGAACAATGGTTAATAATAGCAGCGCTCCTGCACACAAAAAGCGCACTTCTCTTTTTTCTGAATAGATATAGCGATAAAAAGCACTGTTCAGCCATACGATCACACTAATAGCTATGAAAAGCATGAACGCTACCGCCAGCCTTCCCAAAGCTCTCGCCCAAATAAATGAATGATGATATTCCGCCAGGATGAGGCTGGGGGTCACAATATCGTTGTGTCTAATGCCTCCTAAATGAATAACGTACCCCCAGCTTATAACGTACAACGAAAAGGAAGAAAGGCCGAGGATCACGGGTAATGAGAAAAACTCATTTACGGTATAAAAATTGGAGATTAATTTAAAGTTGATCTTGGTAAGATGCCGTTCCCAATTTTTGAAGATGAAGATAATGCTTCTAAGTATCAGGATAAATAAAAGGCCAACGATCACTGTCCCTGCGTAAGCAAATCCTTCATATTGGCCGTGTTGTAATTTGGCCATGGTCATTGGGAAGCCCAGTTTGGTCAAATATGCCGTCGGCCCGCAGATGTTCTCTGGGGCGCAGATGCCCTGTGCGGTTGGAATAAATACAGATAAAACATCAGCCACAAAAAAACCGCCGCCGTACCCCCCGCCATAAACCCCCGTCAAATCATCTCTTCCGGCCATGGGAGTTATCCCAAATGAGATCCCCAGGTTTCCTGTAAGTCCCAAACAATAAGATATGCCCGATGACAGTAAAAGCCCTAAAATAAACGCAGCTGCCATCCCCCTCAGCCGATCAAGGTTGCGTTTACTTGTATTGATCAAGTATCCAACACCATTTAAAACAATTGCAGCGGCCATCATGAATGAGATCCCAAACAACAAGTAATCATCTATCATCGCGGCAACGGGAAAGATCAACATAAGCAGCAAATATGATCTGAACCCGGGATGCTTATAGGCCATGACATAAAAATATGCGCAAGCAAGATACGCCGGGACATAGGCCACCTCAAAGGCCAGGTTCGTGCTCCTATAAAGCAAAGGGAACGATAGGGCAATACTAATGGTTCCCAGTAATTTCAGCCAAAATGATCCGACTTTAAATTCATCAAGTATTAGAAAAGTGAAAAAGCCGGCAAGCAATACAAAAACTAACTCAATAAAAATAAAGTAATAAAAATGGCCTGCGGGGGGATAGAGCCTTGATAATGCCTTAAATACTACGGCAAATAAAACAACCGGACCATGGGCCATATTCGATGTCTGAAAAGGAAAGGTTAGCGATTTGACTATGCCAAATTTGGGGAAACTAAACGGTTCCTTGGCCCAAATCAAATACCTGCCCCAAAGTTCCAACGGTTCTCCCTGCGAGACAGGATAATAGCCGGAAAAAGGCAAACAATTGGCCCACCGAAACATGAAAAGGGACATTGCCGTTAGGGAACAAAATAAATTCTGAAGGGTTTTTTTCATGCTAAAAGATCTGGGGTTCAATTACAGCCTCTCATTAATTTATACGCCCGCCTTATATGTTCCATCATTGGTTTTTCTACACCGAAGGTCAATAGTGTTGCAAGCAATAAAGAACAACCTATGGGAATAACAATTTTCAATAAAGCATTAGCATTAATATCCGTGAGATGCCTTATAATAACATACCCAATAACTTGATGGACCAAGTATAAACTATAAGAAATGGTCCCCAAATAGAGCAGTGGTTTATGAGCAAGCCACGAAAGCCGGTTCAAAATAAACAGGTAAAAGAACAGGAACCAAACAACTACAACAAGGGTCACATATGGTTTATCTCGAAGGAGATGCTGTACCAGTAAACAGGCCCCCAATCCGAAATACCGATACCACTTATGTCCTTTAGTTTTTAAATTATAAAATAATATTCCTGCAAAAAACAAATGTCCATAGATAAGAAACTCAGAAACAGTGATTATATTTGGAATATGTAAATGAAAAATAGTTAGGTAACTTTTGTTTATTACCATCAAAGTTAACAGCAAAAATCCTAACGCCTCAATATATTTCATGCCCCGAGTTAAAAATACCACGAATATCAAGAAATAGAATGAAAGCTCGACGGTTAAAGTCCAATACACATTGTCAACACTGGCGACATTAAACCATTTATGCAGCATGGTTAAATTAAAGAACGCTTGTTTGAATGAAACTTCATAACCAGGTAATGGATAGATCCTAACTACCGAGAAAGTTAGAAGCATCGCGGCCCAATAACAGGGGTATAATCTTGAAAACCGTGAAACTATAAAATCCAGCGGGCTGGAAGTTTTTTCCAGGGTCATAAAAATAACATACCCGCTGATAATAAAAAAGAGTTGTACCCCATACCTCCCCAAAGGGAATTGAAATAAAGTTGCTTGAGAAGGATGGAATACTTCTGTGTATTGAAATGTATAATGGAAAAATACGACGCTGATGGCCGCCAAACCCCGTAATGCGTCTAATTCAAGTAATCGATCATGAGGATTCTTGGACATTATTTTTTAGTTTAACTTAAACAAAAACCCTCTGCAATTTATTTAATCACAGAGGGTTATATAACTGGTAGCCCCAACCGGATGAGGTTACGTCTCAAATAAGCGGGACCATGACTTCCTCATTACTTTTGAACAATAGAATCTCAATTAACATACGATAAACCATCTTTAAATATTTTTAATTCGCCAGGGGAAATAACACCCCATTGTTCATTAGTTGTAAGTGGTCTTGTAGCAATGACCGTGACGACATCCTTGGACGATGTCTCTTTCTGAAAATCTACTTGCCAGTCTTTATCGATCAAGGTGGCCTTGCCAAAGGGCGCTTTGCGAGTAATGAAACTTAAGGCGGTTGAGCTATAAGCATATAGCCTTGTGCCATCACTAATCAACACATTACAGACACCTAACTCATTAAGTTTATTCAATAAATCTTTGATCAAAGGGATCATTATTTTGCTTGACGGTTTTTGACTAAAGCGACGGCGCAGGGAATCCAAGATCCAGCAGAAGGCATATTCGCTATCTGTTGTACCAACCGGTTTGAAATAATTTAATCTTTTCTTTTTAATCCCTATCAAACGGCCATTGTGGGCAAAGGTCCAATTGTCTCCCCAAAGTTCCCTTGTAAAGGGATGGGTATTCTCTAAACAGACAGCACCGATATTGGCCCTTCGTATATGAGCAATAACAGTTTTGCTTTTAATGGGATATTCTTGCACTAGACGCGCGATTTCTGAATAAGCCCCCGCTTTGGGCTCAAGAAAGGTACGAATTCCTTTTCTTTCATAAAATGTAATCCCCCATCCATCTTTGTGCGGTCCTGTAACCCCGCCTCTTCGAATAAGGCCGGAAAAACTAAAGCAAACATCGGTTGGGACATTGGCACTCATGCCTAATAATTCACACATATTTAAATCTCCTTCTCTATATATTATAATCTCAGAAACATTCTGTCATCTAAAATGCTCTACGTGACCTAGCCCCAACCGGAAAGGCTACACCGTCGTTTCCATTGTGGCGTTTCACCACCAAAAAATACCCCTATAAGACAAGGCTCAAAATACATTTAAAACCACACTAGAACTATGGAGAAACCGTGTAGGATTTAGGATATGCGGGGAAAATAGAGAAAGCGTACTTCCGGTCCGCAGTAAAACATGGCAAATCAAGTTTTACTGGGCCTAGACCTGAGGGGTTTTATATATAAAGTAAGATATCAAAAAGCTGCTATTGCCGCTTATCAGAAGGTCAGCGGATGGTTAGTTTAGTGCGGCGAATCTTGATTGATGGCAGCTATTCTTTGCAATATCTCTTCTACGTGAAAAGGCTTGCTGATAACGCCAGCTAACAAGCCGGCCTTTATTTCCTTTTTACACAACTCATCTATATTCATCATGGCGGAAACAATAAACACCGAACATGGGGGATTTATATTTTTTGTTATTTTTAATAAATCCTTTCCATTCAAACCTTTCATCTTATAATCGAAAAAGCATATATCGTATTTATCTTGTCTTACAAGAATTTCCCCCTCTAAGCTGTCCGTTGTCGCATCAACGCTATAGCCCTCGCCACGTAAAAGCATCATGAATGAATTACATAAGCTCGAATCATCGTCTACTATTAGAATTCTTTTAGGCATCATTTTTCTGGTCTTTAGGCAGCGTTATTGTGACCGCCGTCCCCATTCCCTTATCACTTTTAATGACTAAAGATCCTTTGTGAGCCGTAACCACCTGTTTGGATATCATAAGACCAAGGCCTGTACCTTTTGTTTTAGTGGTAAAGAAAGGGCTTGCCACATTCTTTAGATCTTTCTTTGATATCCCTTCCCCATTGTCTTTTATTAAAATTGACACCATGGATTTATCAACATTTGTCTCGATCTCTATTATACCGGTATCTATATCTACCGCCTCTAAGGCGTTATGCAGGACATTTTGAAATACCTCTTTGATCTGAACGGGATCTACCTCGATCATCAGATCTTTCGTGCAATCTATTTTATCCTTAATAGATACTTTCCCTATCGAAAGCTTTTGGGCCTCCTCATCAATAGCGCTCCTAATAATATCGTTAATCTTGACGTGTTCACGGCGATTTCTTATTTCCTTCGAATACTTTAAAATATTACTTATTATCTGGTCGCTTTCAGAAACCCGTGAGCTGATAACAGTTAAAATTTCTTCAACGAGTGGGTCTTTAATAATTTTTTTAATACGGTGAATTGATACTGTTATATCTGCTAAAGGATTGCGCAGCTCATGAGCGACTGTCGCGGCCATAGTCCCTATAACGGAGAGGTGTTTTGCCCTTACCAGTTCCAATTGAAGGCGCATTAAAGCCTTGGATCTCTTGTCAATTAATTTATCCAAATTCTCTTTGTCCTGCTTCAAAATGTTTTCAACTTTTTTACGCTTGGTTATATCCTCTATGACCAAAAGGACCAAAGGACTATTTTTACCATGTAGTTTGATCTGACGGCCATTGAGAATTAAGGTCTTAAGCCCTGTCTCTGGAAAATCATAGGCCAGCTCAAAGTCATTAAAATAATTATTCCTGGGCAATACCTCCTCAAGCAATTTCCGCAACTTTGGATCGTCCCACTTATGTCCGTCAATCTCATAGAACAGTTTACCCTTCAAGTCAGATACTCGAAGCCCGAACATGTCGCAAAAGGATTTATTAACTGATTGGATGCTTCCGTCATTATTCAAGACCACCAAAGGTTCTCTCATGGTCTCGATAATAGCCTGGGAATAATTGAGGGCACCCTGAAGCTCTTCCTGGCTGCGTTTAACGGTATCTATGTCAACCAACGAGAGAAGAGCGCCATCGATCTTGTTATCTATGGTCCGGTAAGGCCGTATGCGAACGGAATACCATCGCCCTTCTTTATCCTTTAGTTCTGATTCCTTCGGGACCATATCTTCAATGACACCCAGGATTGTTTCTTCCAAATTGGCGATATCAATGTTCAGTTTAATGTCCCCTATCGGCCGGCCCACATCGGTCGGTATCAAATTCATCACTTTTCTGGCCATTGGTGTAAACCGCTTGATATGTAGATTGTTGCCCACAATAATGATGGGAATGTTGGTACTGGAGAAGAAATTGCTCAAATCGCTGTTGAGATGCGTTAACTCTATATTCTTATTTTGCATCTCATCATTCATCGAAAGCAATTCCTCGTTGGTTGACTGGAGCTCCTCTTTGGATGTCTCAAG
>CAZFON010000004.1:0-21913 GCA_964520185.1 uncultured Planctomycetales bacterium
AATGTCACGGCTATAAGGTCAAATATATCCCCACGGAGTATCACCACAGGATAGGCCGTTCGAAATACCAACCCTTTAGAGATACGGTTTATGTGTTGATGCAGGTGGTCCGCTTCTTCTTGTATTTTTTCCCCGGGCGTATTTTTATCCCAATGGCATGTTTGTTAGGGGGCATCATCTATGCCAACAGCCTACATGGCCAGTTTCATTTTGATGACAGGGTCTATATCGTTGATAATTATGCGATCAAAAGCACCGGCCATCTGTTGCATAATTGGATAGTCTATCCCTGCCGTTTTATCACCTTCCTGTCGTTGGCTTTTAATTATCAAATCAACGGGCTGCACGTCCTCGGGTTTCATCTTTTTAATCTGGGGACCCATTTGCTTTGTGCTTATTTTGTATGGTGGCTGGTGTTGCTGACTTTTTTAACTCCTGCCATGAAGGACAAAGAGATATCTAAAAACGCGGGCCTGATCGCTTTACTCTCCGGCCTGGTCTTTGTCAGCCATCCTATTCAAACAGAATCCGTCAGCTATATCTGGCAGCGGGCTTCTTCCATGGCCGCGTTGTTTTATTTGGCATCGTTATGTTTCTATATCAAGTCGAGACTGGATAAGGGATCTGTCTATTATATCTGTTCATTGATCGCCGCCATCCTGGCCATGTTCACCAAGGAAAACACCGTGACCCTGCCTTTGATGGTCCTGCTTTATGAGATCAGCTTTTTTGAGGAGAGAAAACCCAATTGGCGGTATCTTTTTCCTTTTTTGCTGACGATCTTGATCATCCCCTTAACCATCTTTCTGACCAGGGCCCCACAGTTTGCCACGATCCAGAAATTTATGCATGAGCCGGGCGGCACTACGCCATGGGAGTATCTGCTGACCCAATTCAGGGTGATGGTCACCTATGTCAGATTGCTTTTTGTGCCTATTAACCAAAACATCGACTACGATTATCACATCGCTAAAAGTCTTTTTGAGCCTCCCATCCTCATGAGTTTTATTTTCTTGGTAAGCATTTTTTATACCGCGATACGTTTATTCTCGCAATACAGATTGATCTCTTTCTCCATCTTCTGGTTTTTCCTGACCCTGGTACCTGAATCAAGCGTGTTTCCGCTCAAGAATATCATTTTCGAACACCGGCTTTATTTACCGATGGCAGGCTATAGCCTGTTGTTGGTCAGCGGCATGTATTATTTAATGGGGAAGAAGGCCATAAAGGCGGTGGTCCTGGTGTTGGCCGTGATCATAGGTGCCAATGCCGTTTTGACCTACCAAAGGAACAAGGTTTGGAAGGACGACTTGGACCTATGGAGCGACGCAGTGCAAAAGTCTCCCCTTAAAGCAAGGGCAGTGAATAACCGCGGATTTGCCTATTATCTTCATGGCAAGTTGCCTCAAGCCATTGCTGATTACAACAAGGCCATTGCCTTAGACCCACAGCTTGCTGATGCCTACGCAGGCCGAGGCCTGTGCTATGCCGATAACGGAAATTTCAGCCAGTCCATTGCGGATTACAATAAGGCGGTGGCCATAAAGCCTGATTTTTCAGAGGCCTATTATAACCGGGGTATTTCGTATCTTCATCACGGCGATCTTGCTTTTGCTTTGAGGGATTTTACCAAGGTCATTGCTTTTAAATCTAATTACACAGCCAGGGCCTATTATGCCCGCGGCGCTGACTTTGCCCAGGGAGGCGATGCCCCTCAAGCCATTGCCGATTATAGTAAAGCAATTGCCCTGGACCCGTCGTATGTGGATGCTTACTACAACCGCGGCCTTATCTTTGCCCAGCAAAAGAATTTTGCCGAAGCCATCCTTGATTTTGACAAAGCTATTGAAATAAATCCCCATGATGCCGACGCCTTTAACAACCGCGGCATTCTTTACGGCATGCAGGGCGATCTCGATCATGCCATTGAGGATTTCAGCCGGGCCATTGACATAAATCCTCATGGGGCACAATCTTATTCCAACCGCAGCAATGCCTATTATCAAAAAGGTGATTTGAATCAGGCCAGGTTGGATTATAATAATGCCTTGCAGGCCTCTAAAGTTGCTTCTGGAAATTAGGAGTTTGGAATGGATCTATTGATCCTGTCGCGTATTCAATTTGCCCTCACCATCATGTTCCATTACATTTACCCGCCCATGTCCATCGGCCTGGGGCTGATCATTGTGATCATGGAAACCATGTATATGATCACCAAGAAGCCCTTGTATCACCGTATGACCAGATTTTGGGTCAAGATGTTCGGCCTTAATTTTGCCGTTGGGGTGGCCACGGGCATTGTGATGGAGTTTGAGTTCGGCACCAACTGGGCCACGTATTCTCGTTATGTGGGGGACGTGTTTGGATCAGCATTGGCGGCTGAAGGGATCTTTGCTTTCTTTTTGGAATCCGGGTTTTTGGCCATTTTATTGTTCGGTTGGGACAAGGTCAGCGCCCGTATGCATTGGGTCTCCGCGTTGTTAGTGTGCCTGGGCGCGCATTTCTCCGCCATTTGGATCATTGTCGCAGGCTCCTGGATGCAAACACCGGCAGGCTTTCATATCGTCGGCCACGGCATAACAGCGCGTGCAGAGATAACGGATTTCTGGGCCATGGTTTTTAACCCATCGTCCATGGAACGCCTGGCCCATGTACTGGTGGCGGCATGGTTGACCGGCGCATTTTTTGTTTTGAGCGTCAGTGCTTACTATTTATTAAAGAAGAGACATCTGGAATTTGCCAAGACCTCCATGCGGGTGGGATTGATCGTGGCCCTGGTTGCTGCTGTGGCTCAAATGATCACCGGGCGCATCAGCGCTGAGACCGTGGCCAAATACCAGCCCACGAAATTAGCTGCCATGGAAGCGAATTTTCCAGCTAATCAATCAGCTGCCATGTATTTATTCGGCTATGTGGATGAGAAGGAGCAAAAGGTCTACGGCCCGCATATACCCGGATTTTTAAGTTATCTTGTCCATGGCGATGCGAGCGTTCCTGTGCCCGGGATCAAGTCTTTTAAGAAAGATGAACTACCGCCTATCAATATCGTTTTTCAGACCTATCATTTTATGATCATCATCGGGATTTTATTGTTGGCCATCACCCTGATCAGTATAATTTATTTAAGGAAGGGGAAATTATTTGAGACCACCTGGCTTTTGAAAGTTTTGGTCATCTCGGTGCTTCTGCCGCAGATCGCTAATCAATTAGGCTGGATGACGGCGGAGATCGGACGTCAGCCGTGGATCGTTTATGGTCTTCTGCGCACCAGCCAAGGCCTGTCTAAGGCGGTGCAGGCCAACGCAGTTCTGACTTCTCTCATTATGTTCACTTTTATTTATCTTTTGCTGTTCGTTTTATACATTTATTTATTCAATAGCAAGATTCAGCATGGTCCGGATGATCTTGACCATGCCAAGCTGATGCATCGGGCTGATTAAAGGGGGATCGATGGACCTTCAGTTGATCTGGTTTATTTTGGTAGGCGTATTGCTCGCCGGTTATGCCATCCTTGATGGATTTGATCTGGGCGTGGGAGCCTTGCATTTATTTGCCAGGACGGACAAAGAGCGCAGGCTTATGATCAATTCCATTGGCCCGGTTTGGGACGGCAATGAGGTTTGGCTGGTGACAGGAGGGGGCGCGTTGTTTGCTGCCTTCCCCGATGTCTATGCAACCCTGGCTTCGGGATTTTATCTGGCGGTTTACTTACTGCTTTTTGCTTTGATCTTCCGGGCCGTGGCCATTGAGTTTCGTTCCAAGCAGCCTTTTGCCTGGTGGCGGCAGAGCTGGGATGTGGCTTTTAGTGTGGCCAGCATTCTGTGCGCTTTTTTATTGGGAGTGGTGATCGGCAATTTGATCTGGGGGATCCCTTTAGGGGCTGATAAGGAATTTCATGGGACTTTTTGGGGCTTATTACATCCCTATGCCATCTTGTGCGGCATTACGGTCGTTTCCGTATGCATGATGCACGGCTCAATCTATGCGGCCATGAAAACAGAAGGGGCTTTTCATGATAAGATCCGTGTCTGGGTCAAGAATTGCATTATTTTCTTCGTGCTATGCTATGTGACCCTGACCATGGCCACCTTGCTTTATACCCCGCATATGGTGGAGCGCTTGCGGCTTTATCCTATTTTGTTCTTGATCCCCATGCTCAAGCTTTTTGCCATTGCCAATGTGCCGCGCTGCATTACCAAAGGCTGGAATTTCTTTGCGTTTTGTTCTTCCAGTGCTGCCATCGTGCTTTTCATGCTCCTATTTGGCCTCGGCATCTTCCCTAATATGGCGCTTTCCAATCCTGACCCGCAGTACAGCCTGACGATCTATAATGCCTCTTCATCGCACAAGACCCTGATGACCATGCTGATCATTGCCTGCATCGGCATGCCCGTGGTTTTGGCTTACACCATCAGTATCCACTGGATCTTCCGCGGCAAGGTGAGGCTCGACGAACATAGTTATTAGGGGATCTTTGCTACAAAGGCTTCGCTGATCTTTTTCCTGCGCAGTTTTCTCACCGTGATTTGCAGACCATTTTCAGACAGGACCTCACCGCCGTTAAAGGGCTTGCCGGCTTTGCGCTGGCACCAGTCAGCCAGTTTTAAATCCCCTTCCGGCGGACAACTCACTCCAACGGTTTTTGCCAATACAGACATGGGAACCGCTCCGCCTACCAGCCATTGGCTGCCATAGGGAAGGATATGGGTGGGTAGGCGGTCGAATTCGTCTTCTATCTCACCGACCATTTCTTCTATGATGTCTTCCTGGGTGACCATGCCAATGACGTGGTGCTGGCTGTCTTCAATGAGGCTGATGTGAAGTTTTTCCTGGATCATCCGTTCCAAAACCCTGGATATCGGCGTATTATCCACGAATTTGATAATGGGGCGGATGGTGCCACGGATGGTTGGGTCTTCAGGGTTGATCTTGATGGCGCCGATAATGTCCTTGAAATTAATGTAGCCCTGGATGCCTTGAGGGTCACTGATCTTTTCGCTGACAGGAAAGCGCGTGTGCATGTCCAGATGGGCCATGACAAGGGCGTCGGAGAGCGTGCTGTTGATGGGGATCATGCATATATCCGCGGCAGGGATCATGATGTCTTTGATTGGACGAAGCGAGAGCTGGGCCGCTGACATGACGATCTTCTCCTGCTGGGCATTGATAAGCTTGGATGTTCTGGCCAGACCTAAGGCCGCGCTAAGCTCATAGAGGCCGCTTTGGGTATCCGTCCCTGTTTTTTTGGCCGGACTGAAGGTGTCAAGAAATCTCATGGCCGCTTTCACAATATTTTCCATGCCGGAGACAACAGGATTGGCAAGGTATGAAAAATAAAGCATGATCTTGGACAATCTCAGGACGACACGGTCGCTGTTTTTAATGGCAAAGATCTTGGGGATAAGCTCGGCGAAGATGATGGTAAAGGAACTCAAGGGGATGATGAGGATTACCAGGCTTAAAAATTCCGCCCACTGTTTCGAAAGCCCCAAGCTCTTTTCGAAATAAGGGTTAAGCGCCTCTGTGACGCCTGCGCCGCCGAGGGCAGCGGCGATGGAACCTACCAGGGTCACGCCTAATTGCACCACGGCCAGGCTTGCTTCCATGCGGTCTTTCATGAACAAGGCTTCGGCGGCGCCGCTTACTCTGGTTTGCACGAGATAGGCGAGCTTGGTGCGTGAGATGGAAGCCAGGGCCATTTCAAAGGCGGAGAAAACGGCACTGATGGCGATCATGATAAAGATAATGATAAAAGACATGGATCCCTCCGGCAAATTCTTCTTCAATTATACCAGAAGGTGTTTTAGTTTGCCGAAAATCACATAAAAAAGATGAAATTCTTTAAGGCTTGTCTTGGCCGGGATGATAAAATATCAAAAAGCTGTATAAACCAAAAGGAGGCTAGACCATGGATACTTGGCAATCAGTTTTAGTACCTTCGGCAAAAATGGCTATTGCCCAGGTAGGGCAGTTTGTGGGCAACGTACTTGTGGTTCTTATCCTTTTTTTGATCGGCTGGCTTTTTTCAAAGATAGTGATCAAAACGGGAGTAACAGGTTTATTAAGGCTCATCAAGCTTGATGATTTCTCTAAAAAGTTCGAGATAAGTGCTATTTTGGCCAAAGGCGGCATTAATGTCGGACTTTCGGAGCTGATAGGGCTTATTTGTTATTGGTTGGGTTTGCTTGTTACCTTTGTGGTTGCCCTTAATGCGGTTGGATTGACCGTGGCCGCTGATCTATTGCAGAAGATCGTGCTATTCATACCTAATATCATCGCGGCAATATTTATTTTGATCGTTGGGATGTTTAGCTCTGTCTTGGTGCGTAACCTTGTCAGGGTCGCTACCAATAACGCCGGTATTGCCCAGGCCAATTTGATGAGCAATATCAGCGAAGTTGTGATCATGGTCTTTGCTGTGGCCATTGCCCTGGAGCAGTTGCAGATCGGCGTCAGGATCATTGACCTGACCATCAGCATCATCCTGGGTTCATTCGGCCTTGGTTTTGCCCTGGCATTTGGCCTTGGCTGCAAGGACTTGGTAGGCAAGGCTGTGGGTGATTTTGTTTCCAAGATAAAGAAATAGTTTTAAAAAAGGTTACATAAATAAAGGTGACAGGTACATTTTTCTTAAAGATTTATTCGAAAAATGTACCTGTCACCTTTATTTATGTAACCTTCTTTCTACCCATGTTATCCACAGCTGTGTATAACTATCGTCGAGCTCACCGAATTTTTCGTGTTAAGAAGCCGTAATGGCCATGTTAAATTATTGTTAACTTTTCCTCTCTGAATCTTAACCTTCCGCAAACGCTTTCCTTACAATCACCGGCTATATTTATAGCATGATAAGCCTTAAAATTTGGTTCAGGTGCGTAAGCTGTGTGGTCCTATGTACTTTTTCCTTTAATATAATAGGCCAGGATGCGGCTCATGCATGGTCTCTTGCTGAACCGCAAAATATTGTCATGCCGCCGCCAGGCACCTTGCTGCCTACTTCCATGGCCTTTTCTTTGCCAACTTTAAAAGGCATTTCCATTGACCCGCAGGACCCTTTTAAGATCGACTTTGTGGTGGATACAGCCAGCCAAAATTTGAACAAGGAGACAAGCCAGGAAGAGGTTAATCTCCTGATCAAATATTTTTTGAGCTTTCTGACCCTTCCTGAAAAAGACCTTTGGGTCAACCTGTCTCCCTATGAAAAGGGACGCGTCATTGCCTCGGAGTTCGCTGTTACCAATGCCGGAAGGGACATGTTGGTCCAGGACTATATCCTCAAGCAATTGGCCTCTTCGTTGACCTATCCGGAACATGAGTTAGGCAAGGTGTTCTGGAAAAAAGTCTTTAGCCGCGCCAAGGTGGAATACGGCAGCACGGATATACCTGTTAATACGTACAGCAAGGTTTGGGTGGTCCCTGATAAGGCTATTGTGTACGAGGCCAATGGGTCTGCTTTTATTACTGAAAGCCGATTGAAGGTCTTGACCGAGGAAGATTACCTGAGCATCGAAAAACACACCCAGAAATTGGGTTTGTCTTCTAGCGTAAGGCAAAAAATAGACCATCTCTCAACACAAGTCACCCGCGAGATCATCATTCCGGAACTGGAGCGCGAGGTCAACGAAGGCCAATATTTCTCACCCTTGCGCCAGATGTATAACTCGTTGATCCTGGCGATCTGGTTTAAAAAAAGATTCAAGGAAAACGTGATCGGGCAGGTGTTTGTGGACAAGAAAAAGACCTACGGTATCCTGGTCAGCGACAAAAAAGCCAAAGAAGAGATCTATGCCCAGTACATCAAGGCCTACCAAAAAGGTGTTTATAATTTTGTCAAAGAAGATCTTGATACGGCAAGCGGAGAGACCATCGGCCGTAAATATTTTTCCGGCGGGTTTTCCTTTGTTGATGCGCCCAAAGAGATAGCTTTTCGGCCTGCTTCCCAATTGGACTCGGACCATGCCCAGTTGGGCCAGGTGCTTTCCCGTATTACAGTGCTTTTAAATCCTTTGGGCATCTCCAAGAAAAATCTGATGTCCATGGCAGCAGGCGCATTCATGGTGATGGGGGCAGCCCATGAAGCGGATGCTAAAGGAGCTTTTGACCTGATGCATCATGCTCCTGCGCCGCCTGCCAGGGTGCTGACCATTACCGAGAGATCTTATAATGACGTCAAAAGCATTAATGTGGTCGAGATGCCTAACAAGCATGTGATGAAGAAATTGGAAGCGGCAGAAAAGGTCTTTGAGAACATCCAACCAGGGCAGGCAGGGTATGAATTAAGGGAAGATGTGTTTAGTATCTATAAAATCATGCACGATGATAAGCTGAGGCACGCGCTTGGCCAAATGCCTTTTGGGGTTAAAGGAACAGTATTGTTTAATTGGTACAATAATACCCAGGAGGGGAAATATTTTCTCAATATGGCAGGGAAATTGCACGGAACTGAAAAAGATCTGAAGCAAAAAGCAAAAGGAGCTTTTCTGATTACCCCCCCCATACCAGTAACTGTGGGTCCCGCAGTTGTGCCTGTGGCAGCTGCATTGCCAACGGCAACTGCGGCCCCGGTAACTGAGCCATTGCCTGTTGCATTTCATCCTGTAGTCCCGTCAACAGTTGCTCCTGTGGTGATTGAAGCGCCGGTCGTTCCTCCTACCCAGCCTTCTTCTATTGCACCTATTGCACCCAAGGCAACAAGTGTCCCGGCACCTGACATTACCCCAGCCCCAGTGGCACCTGTAGTAGGTACAACTTCAGCTCCGGTGCAGCCTGTTGCTGCAGCTGTAAAGCCTTATATTCTTTCAACGGATGTGACCACCATTCCTATTGAACGTCCTATCGTGGCCGGGAAGGGCGGTATTGTCACGGGTCTTTCTTCCACTAATACCTATGCTTCAGGCGCTCCTATCCTTCATATCCAGGACCCGGAATTGGAAAGCCGCATCAAGCAACTAACAGCAGAGATAGAGGTCATGAAAGATAATTTAAAGGCCAAGCAGGAGTTGTTTAAGGTGCAGGGGGCTACGCAAGACGAGATCAATGAGGTGCAAAAGAATATCTCCAGCAAGGAGCAGGAATTGGCCGGAGCGAGACTGCAGGATGCTGTCGGCTGGGTCAGTGCGCCCTATGACCTGTCTGTCCGTTATAAAAAAGCGCATAGGGAGATCAGGTGGCCCCTGGGGACGTGCTTTTGGAATGTTTTGACAGGGATACAGCCCGCATTAATTTGACCCTGCCTGCTTCGGTGAATTATTTCGGCAGGATGTCCCTTAAGATCGATGGAAAACCCGTGACGGTGGAAAAGGCCGATTGGTCCCTGGATCCTTTGCAAAAAAATGCCCAGGTAAGCTTTGTCGTCATTTCCGGGACACCGATAACAATTGGCAAGGCCCATGTAGAGCTTACGGTCATGCCGCCTGGGGCGGAGGCTGATCCTCTTGATGCCGTTGATGGGGCCCATACGAAAGCTCAAGTGGCTACTATTGATGAAACCCAGGTACGCAGTCCGGCTGATGGGTTGGTGATACCGACTGTGCATGAAGGGCAGGCGGTCCAGCAAGGGGTATTGCTGGGTGTGGTTGAACCCCAGGAATACGAAAAAGAATTAACTGATATCACAAGGGCCCTTAATAGCGTTGATCTTCAGCTGGCTCATGCTACCGATGCCCAAAGCGGGGAGCTCCTTATTGGCCGAGACCAATATGACAAGCTTTTAAGCAGCAGGGCGGGGTTTGTTGCCAAGCTGGAAGAGATCGAATTGATCTTAGGCCGCCTGCAGATCCATTCTCCGGTGGCCGGTATTGTCCGCAGCCTTGGCCATCAGCATGAGTCGAATAAATTCCAGAAAGGCGAGGAGCTTTTTCGCATAGGCACAGGCACGGCTTTGCTGGAGGATATTTTATTCCCCAATGGCTCGGTCAATAATGGGGATGCGCTGGTGGTGGAAACGCCGACGGCGCGCCTACCCGGCCGCGCGATCGCTGTTAATCAGACACCTTTTAGTTCCATGAACAATTTGGGAGGTTATCAAGCTGTTGAGGTCATGGCATTTGGCCATGAAGGCATCTTGCAGTCCAATTTACCGGTGACGGTCATCCTTCCTCAAAATGATAAGGATCGGCTGATCATTGCCGATGCGCTTTTTCAGGCAGAGAAACTCCAGGGCCCTTCAGGAGCTCCCGGTCCTCCGCCACCATCGTCTTTTTCTTATCAATTATCCCTCTTAAGCCAATTGATCCAACATACCAGAACGACCAATGCCCCTGCGGCCATGCCCTTGTTCACTATGAAAACCAATGCACAGCCTTCCTTGACCTTACAGAGCGTTGCATCATCGGTCAGGACAAACCCGTTGAATTCATATATCGAAACCACGGAATATCAAGAATTGAGGTTATCCGAGAATGCGGCCTATGATACCAGGCTCAGTCTTTTCGGCGGGCCGGTGATCATCGGAAATCAAATAAAGTGGAATGCCGGTATCTCAGGGATGTTTGCCAATTCTCTGCAAGGAGGCCTTCAATCAGGCAATGCCATTAATGCCGCAAGCAGCCTGGTCTTTAATTCTTTTGTCAGTTTAAGGGACATTCTCGATGGCAGAGCACACCAGGAAAAACAGTTGGCCATCAAGGAAACCGAGAAAGCCGGTCACCATAAAGAGGCGGTCCTAAACAGTGCGGTTGATACGGCACAGGACCTGCTTATCAATATCGGTGCTACACAGGAAAAGACCGCGCAATTGACCCAGACATTGAATGAATTGAATAAAGCAAGATCGATCTTAGAAGCCAGGGCCAATTCAGCCTTGAGCACAGCCATGGATGTTGAGAAATTCGACGAGGAAATAAAAAATCTTGAGATCCAGATCTCCGCCTTGCGCCTGCAGGAGCAACAATGGACCATCGCCCTTAATTTTATGACAGGCCAATCTAATACCAATTTGGATCATCCGGTCATTCCTTCCTTGCCTTGGAGCCAGGCCATTAAGACCATCGATGATGAAACCATGAAGCAATGGATGCAGGCGCTCTCCAGTACTAATAGCCCTAATCCTGAAATGAGAGAAGCCAGGATAGCGTATGAGGCGGCCGTAAGATCTTTAAAATTGCAAAAGTTGGAAGATCTGCCTACGTTAGACACTACCAGTGTGGGTGTCAGCAGTGGTTCTGTTAGTGGCTCTGCGGGTGAGCTTTCTCCCAAGGAAAGCTCGCTTAGGACCTCTGTCCTTGAGCCGGGCCTTAACAGCCATCCTATCATCGGGATCGATCTATTTGATTCAGCTAAGAAGAGGAAAAAAGAGATCCTGGATTTACAGATAAAGCAAGCAGCGGCTGCTTACCAAAGAAAAGAGTCTGAACTTAAGGCGGAACTGCAAAAGACGGCAGCTGTCTTTAGGAGTTTAAGTGAACAGGAGCAGGCGGCATTAAAAGCAGCCCAGAACGCTTATGAGATATGGACTTTGAAGGATCGCAACCCGTCTATCTTTCTGGCACCTGATACAGCCCAGGACCGTTTGGTCCTGAATAATTTAATGGTAAAGATCATTGATCTTGAGGCACAAGCTTTAAGGGCCCAGGCAGATCTGGAGAGAATGGGTTTTGGTGATCACGCCAATGGCCTTCAAACCAGCTTTTCAATAGCTGTGTCGGATTCAGTTTCCACAGGTGTTGCTCTGGGCGGGCAGCCTTTGACCATGCCGGTAGTTGTTTCTTCACCAACAGCACAGGAAGGGATGGCCGGCGCAGGGGCTGTTTATTATCAAGTGGGGCAGGGACAATTGCCAACGGCTTTTGCTTTGATGCACCATGATCTTACAGAGACCAACGCAGGCGTCATAGGCGGTCTGAAGAACACCTTGATCAATGATCTTAATCCTATCGTACGTGCCAATGCTTTGGATCAACTTTTATCTCATTACCAAAATGATGCGGACTTTTTTCCGGTATTGGAAAACACTGTCCTGCATTCTCCTGCTTCAAATCCGGATGTTGTCTGGGGGATCTTTAAATTCATGGCCCAGCGTGATGACCATGGCATCCCGTTTTTTGTTCAGATCATCCACCAGGCAGAGGAGAATAACAATCAATTTTTAGCGCAAGGCGCCTTGAAATTTTTGGGGGACGTCCTGGAAATGGACCCTGAGATAGACCGCAATTTACAGCCGGTTGATTTTACGGCCTCAACCTTATATCCCCAGGCTTCACGCGAGGTGCCGGACAGGGTTTTATTGACCTTGATGCAGCAAAATCCCAGGGTCAGGGAGCTTTTATTGCAAGGTTCTTACTGGACCCTTGATGCCAAAGCTGAAATGGTCAATAACCTCAATGCTTATGTAAAAAGCCATCAAGGACAACAAGGCGTTGACGGTGTCAAGGGTTTGGCAGATTTCTTTTATGCTTCGATCTTTCAGGAAGAGGCTACTAATTACGTGTCGCAAACTTTTAATCCTGGAAGTTTTGGGCATTTGACGGGATTCCCTCTTCATGCGGACACCAGGATGGCCGTCAAGATCGAGGCCTTTAAAGAGGCCAACGGGGCCTTTCTAGCTTCTTCCCCGGCAACTACCTCGGTCGATGCCATGCGTGATTCCCTAAATCCCCGTTTGTTTGCAAGCAGCCAGGAAGCAGCGGCAAACTTGCTTGCTGATAATCCTGCGGGTGACTCAGGGCATCTATTTTATGAGGGTAGCGGGATTTCGAAGTTCGATGATCTGGTTTATTTTAAAATTCTTGGGATAGATGGCCAACAGGATTATATCCGTAACACGGCCCATCCTGCGGAACTGGCCAGGATCCTAGATTTCCCTGATTTGCAGACTTCCCTGCAAAGGGCAGCCTTGCAGCGTTTGATGTCGAACTTTGAAGGGCGTCTTCAAGTTCTAAAAAGTTACATGGGGACTACCCGTGCGGATCTGCGCAAAATGATCGAAGAAGAGCACTGGCCTGAAATACTTAAAAGCGATATACCGGCCGTCAAATATTCCGCCGATAACCGGATGTTGCGTTCGGCTTTACAGGCATTGTATAACAACACCCAAAATGCGGTTTATTTAAATTTGCGCCTGGCGACGTATTCTATCGTGGAATTGCATTCGGCCGATGATCCCAGAGGCAAACAGGTCGTCGAGGCGCAAATTAAAAGGAAGGCCCTGGAAGAAGCTTTAAAGGTTTGGGATAAAAGGACCGGCATTAAGGTTGTACCTTGGGCAGGATATACCACGCGCTCGGTCGAGGAAACAAGCGAACGGGAAACCATCAGAACGCATCTGGCCCAGGAGATCAGCCCCGTAAATTCCGTCAGGAACTTTGAGAAAATGGCGCAGGCGGGAGTTTCCAATCCTAAACTCAAGGATTTTTATACGCAGATCAACAATGAAACGGCCCACTTTGCGGATTATATCGGCAAGAACGACCAGGGATTCCGGCGATTCAATCTTTGGGAACCGATCTTGTATGGAGCGTTCTTCTCAGGCGCCTTGCTCGTCACTGGTTGGATGTTTGCTTCTGAGTGGTACAAGAGAAAGACCAGGACCGAGGAAGAAGAGTATGAGGCTATCCGTAAATTGATCATGAACAGGCAACGGCCCATCAATGGCAAAAAAGTGAGCAACGGGAACGGCAATGGAAACGGCAACGGTCATGGCAATGGGAAAAACAACCATGCCATCAGCGTGCCGGTGCCGGACGTGCTCGACTCGACGGAGGAACATTTCAATGCCTGGGCCGAGGTGTTATCCGAGTGGGACGGGCGGGAAAGTATTCCGCCTGACACGTTGTTTCAGGGGTTGAATAAAATACTCAACTGCGCGGTGGAAGTGGTGGAGGATGCACCCTATAAACCGGATTTGATGTTCTCTCCAAGAAACCAGGCGCCTCAAAACGTATTGTACCAGAATACGTATACGGTTTTTGACGTGTTGATCTATAAAACACTTTTAATATTGAAAAAGCAGATGAAAACAGAGGCACTGACCGAAACCCAGCAGAAAAGATTGGGTGATGCCATTAATACTTTGTTCGATCATGTCAAATACGGTAAAAGATTTTCGCGTATATTAGCTTATCGGGGGAATATCGATAAGATCATGAGCTACAAGCTTCCGGATAATAAATGGATAGAACGGATCGGTTTAAATCCCTTCACCCGATGGTTTTTTAGACAGCAGCATACTTGGAAGTTGTCGCAAGAAAGACTGTACCAGGAGCTCGATGTCTTGCTGGAAGAAGGGAATTCATTCAGTCCAGGTCTCTACGGTGATCACCAAGAAGTCCAGGACATCAAGAAGAGGACCAGGGAAATCCTGGAAGACGCGACAAAGAACGGGAGCTCGATGTTTGATATGACCTACCGTAATGACCGCTATTCAAATAGATGGTTTAGTTTTGCAGGGCGCGTTTTTACAATGGTAGGCTTAGGCTGGTCATTTACCACGATTTTCGCATTTCTTGTGAACTTTTCGTGGATGACGGCGGGAGAATTCGATCTGCTTGCGTTACTGCCCATCGCCATCTCCTTCGTTATTTATTATTATCCCCAATACCGGTTATTGAAAATGAAGGCCGTGACCTTGATGGATTCCAAGGTCGATAAGCTGGAGAAAGAATTCAAGGGGCTCCTTCCCAATGAAATAGGCCGGACTAAAAGTGAAGATATGGAAACGGAGATCGTTAAGTTAAACCAAGAGGAAGGCCAGGAGCAGGTGGAAAAAGAACTCCATGCCACGACACCGAGCGTTGATCTTATCGTCATCATCCCCCAAGACAAGACGCATACCGCAAAAATTGAAGAAGAAGTGGCAGATATGCGCGGCAAGCTGATCAGGGAACGCGTTCCGGTGGAAGTCATCACATCGGATTTGCGCGGAAGCGGTACGGTTTTTCTGGACGTCATGGAGAAAGCCAGGCAGGCTTATGAAAAGAGAAGACACAAGGGGGATACATTAAGGACGTGGGACGAGGCGCAGGTTTTGTTTGTCTTCCATGGTCAGGATGCCTTCCGTAACAGCAAGCTCGAGGGGCCTTTGCTTCGCTTAGGGCTCACCAATGGGATCAGGTCAGCAAGAAAGGGCCGCGAAAACGGATCAGCAAAGCACCAGGCAGGATTTACCGTCGTCACTACCCGTGAGGCGTATTATGGAGAGATGCCGATGTCTCCCGAGTCAGGCGTTGTTATCGCCACTTCCAGAGCACCGGAGGCTGTTTTACCGGAAACCAGCCTGATCCATGCAACCACCGAAGGCAGCATCAAGGAGGTTTTGGAGGACATATCTATTCCTAATCTTAGGGAGAGGGATGAGCGGATGCCCCGTCCTGGAAGGACCAAACAATATCTGGAAAAGAACTATGAATTGGACTTGCCGCAACTTGAACAGTACCAGGTCTCAAACGGCATTTTCCTGTTCGCTCCCGACGCGGTGAAGGTACTGGAGAAAACCAGGGAATATGTAACACAAAAGCAATTATGGGACCGGGCCTACCGCCTGACTTCTGATTTTATCGTACCGATGGTCATGGGTAATATTTACCATAAAGAAAGTGAATTAAGTACAGAAACCAAGTAATACGCAGAAGAGCGTGTCAGGTGGGGGGAGAACAATCCCCGTCGGAGGCTGAGTAGTGAGAAAATAGATGTTCCTTTAGAGAGCACGCGTTTATTACAATTATATGGTTATATCCAGGCCGCCTGTAACAGGAAGATCAAATTTAACGATTTTTTGCCTTTTCCTCAATCAGAGGTGTATAAACATGCGGCAGGGAGCACCTTTGTCGAAGCAACCGCAAAGTTGGAAAAACTATTGAATCTGAAACAAGGGGATGCCGCCCTATTGGCTCAAAAGCCCGGCGGTGTTGATCTTTCAGGGACCAAGGATATTGTCCAATTTAATCAAGGTCAAAGGGATCCTTTGCCGGTGTTGAATATCCAAGCTGGCTCAAGACCAACGCCGCTTACATTTTTTAAGGGTTTTAGTTTTCAGGTCATTGAATGCCAGCCGATCTCGAACCCTGTAGAGATATTTTTGGGGCCATCCATGGGGAAAAATCTGGTGGCCAAGAGTTACGTCTAAAAAAGGTGACAAAAATAAAGGTGACAGGTACATTTTTTAGATACTAATCTCTCTAAAAAAATGCACCTGTCACCTTTATTTTAGAAAAATGTACCTGTCACCTTTTTTTGTTGATATTCTGGAGGGGATGAGTAAGGAACAAGATAAACATAATAAGCTGATCTTGAGCCAATTTTCCAAACAAGCTGTGCCTTTTTCTAAAAAAGTTCCTGCACACGCCAATCAGGCGGCATTTAACCTGATCATCAGGACTGCCGGTATCAACAAAAGGGACACGGTATTGGATGTGGCTTGCGGTCCGGGCATGTTAAGCGCTGCTTTGGCCCAAAAAGCCAGGCAGGTCACCGGGATCGATCTTGTTCCTAAAATGTTAAGGCAGGCACGAGAGCTGCAACGAGATAAGAAATTATCAAATATGGATTGGGTAAAGGGAGATGTCGCCAGGCTTCCTTTTGCCAAAGCTTCATTTTCCGCAGTGGTAACAAGGTTTTCCTTCCATCATTTTTTAAAACCATCGATAGTTTTACAGGAAATGGTCAAGGTCGCCACGCCTCACGGCAAGGTGGTTGTGGTGGATATGTTTACAAAATCCCAGGCCCATTCACGCTTGCTCAATTTATTGGAAAAGCTGCGGGATGATTCCCATGTGAAGGCCCTCTCATTGCCTGAATTACAGGACATGATGCGCCGTAGGGGTTTACGACATTTAAAAACGCGGTTTTATCGCCTGCAGATAGAACTGGAGAAACAAATAAGCGCTTCCTTTCCCAAGCCGGGGGATGCAGATAAGATCCGTCAACTGGTGAAAGATGACAAGAAGGGCCTGGCATCTGTCCGGCGGAAGAATACTTTTTATTTGGTTTACCCGATCGCCATCATCGTTGGCGAGAAGGATTAAAATCATGAAAAAAGAGGTCCCTTTAATAGAATTCAATAACATCACCGTTCTTAAAGGGGAAAACCAGAAGGTTTTGGATTCCGTGTCCCTTAAGATCTTTGAGGGGGAGAATATCGCCATTATAGGGCCCAATGGCGCAGGTAAGTCGTCCCTGATCAAGGTCATCACCAGGGACTACTATCCTATTGAAGATATCGGGTGTTCATTGAAGATCTGGGGACAGGAAAGCTGGAATGTTTCTGATTTACGCAAACTATTGGGCATTGTTTCCAATGAACTGCAATATATCTGCACCAGGGACATTACAGGCATGGAGATGGTCTTATCGGGATTTTTCAGCAGTATAGGCTTGTTTAGGGAACGCCTGACTCCCCGGATGAGGAAAAAGGCTGCCCAGATCATGGAGTTCCTGGAAATAGATCATTTGAAGGACAGGGAGATGGACCAGATGTCCTTTGGCGAGGCCAGGCGATTCCTCATCGCCAGGGCATTGGTGCATGACCCCAAGGCATTGCTTCTCGATGAGCCGGCTAACAGCCTGGACTTACATGCCTTTTATAAATTAAGCAGGACGTTAAGAAGAATAGCCCAATCAGGGACCAGTATTATCCTTGTTACTCACAATCTTTCTGATATAATCCCTGAGATAACGCGGGTCATCTTGATGAAGGAAGGCAGGGTGTACAAGGATGGCCCCAAAGCTTTGATGTTAAGAACGAAGAATATCGCCGGGCTTTTTGAGACCCCGATCGAAATAAGGGAAAAAGACGGTTATTATTACGCACTAAGGAGCTGATGGGATGATCCATTTTGTACAGATCTTGGTCCTTGCCGTTGTCCAGGGGGCCACGGAATTGTTGCCGGTATCAAGCTCGGCGCATGTGATCGTTGCGGAAAAGTTAATGGGGCTGGATCCCACGTCACCTGCCATGACCCTTCTTTTGGTCATGCTTCACACAGGGACCATGATGGCGGTCATTATTTTTTTCTGGAATTCATGGAAAGCTAATTTCTTTTCCACGCCCAAGGCTACCTGGGAAACAGTGAAAATAACAGGTATTGCAACCATCGCTACAGGCGTGGTGGGCCTAGTGTTAAAGACCTTGATCGAGAAAGTCGTGTTAAAAGGCATTGCCCATGCCGAAGTTGAGCTGCTTTTCGGTAATCTGCTTATCATTTCAGCGGCTTTGGCCGTGGTCGGGGCCTTGATCCTTTGCACCGGTCTTATCAATGAGAATACCTCCCAGGAGAAATCTACGATCGGATTCATGGCCGCTTCCTTGATCGGGTTAGTGCAAGGGCTGTGTTTGCCTTTCCGGGGTTTTTCGCGTTCAGGGGCAACGATATCCACCGGCCTGATCTTAGGGTTAGAGAAAAGGAAGGTCGAAGATTTCAGTTTTGCCCTGGCCGTGATCCTGACCCCGCCGGTCATTTTGAGAGAGGCCTTGAGGTTCTTAAAAGTCCAGCATGCCTCAGGATTGCATGCTACTTTAGGGATGTTTGTGCCAAGCTTGATCGGTATGGTCATGAGCTTTGCCGCCGGTTTTCTTGCGCTGATGTGGTTGTCCAACTGGTTGGCCCAGGGCCGCTGGTATTTGTTCGGTTTCTACTGCCTGTGCGCTTCGCTGGTCATATTCCTGCTGCACGGTCAGGGCCTCTAAAGAGGAGTCATCTATGCAATTCTCTGATCTTAACGAATCTCAAATATTAGCCTTGGCCATTACCGCGGAAGAAGAGGATGGGCGCATCTATCGTGATTTTGCCCATGAGTTCCGCAAGAATTTTCCGGCCACGGCAGAACTTTTTGACCATATGGCAGAACAGGAGTCCGGACACCGCCACCGGCTGATCACGTTGTATCAACAAAAATTTGGTGAACATATCCCGCTTGTCCGCAGGCAGGATGTAAAGGGTTTTGTGGTGCCCCGTTCGTCGTTGCTGTTGAGTACCCTGCGTCCTGAAAAGGCCAGGGAACAGGCGGCATTGATGGAAGTCGTAGCATATAGATTTTATGAGGCCGCGGCCCTGAAGGCCAAAGATGCCGCTGTCCGGCAGCTTTTAGGGGACCTGGCCCAGGAAGAGCACCGGCATGAAAGGGTTGCTGAAGAGATAAACGAGAAACAAGCTGCCGACGGCGAATTGGATATCGAGGAACACGTGGCACGCCAGCAATTTGTCCTGCGTATCGTCCAGCCGGGACTGGCGGGCTTGATGGATGGATCGGTATCGACGTTGGCCCCGCTATTTGCAGCGGCCTTTGCCACAGGAAGCACCCTGGACACTTTTAAAGTAGGTCTTGCCGCTTCTGTCGGCGCCGGCATCAGTATGGGTTTTGCCGAGGCCTTGTCCGATGACGGAAAGCTCAGCGGCCGGGGCGCTCCGTGGATACGCGGAACGATCTGCGGCCTGATGACGGCCATAGGAGGGCTTGGCCATACGCTGCCTTTCTTGTTCCGTAATTTTCAACTGGCCATGAGTGTAGCCATGGTGGTTGTGTTCTTTGAATTGATCAGCATTTCCATGATCCGTTGGAAATACATGGACACCCCTTTCATGTCCGCTTCCTTCCAGGTCATCGTGGGAGGCCTTCTTGTTTTTCTGGCAGGCTGGTTGATCGGCGCCAGTTGAAGGCCCGATATGTCATATTTTCTAATTCTATGCCGACGTAGCTCAGTTTGGTAGAGCAGCTGTTTCGTAAACAGCAGGTCGGGGGTTCAATTCCTCTCGTCGGCTTTTTTTATGCCGCCTTCGGATCGCTACAACTTGTCCACACGGATAGCCATCATCATTGTCTTGGGGTTCGTTGCCTACGGCTGCATGTTGACGGCTCCGTTTAAGACGATGGATGACAGCATTTCCATCATCAAGAACCCCTTGATCAGATCTATCAAGCATGTGCCGCAAATTTTCAGGGAAGGGTATTTTCATGACCAGTTTTATTACCGGCCCCTGGTCAATATCAGCTTCATGGCTGAATACCATGCCTTTGGGTTGCAGCCTTTCTTTTATAACCTCGATAATCTTATCCTGCATGTCTTAAATGCCATCCTTGTCCTATTGTTGGTGAGTCGATTGACAAAGAGCCCGACCGTCGGATTTTGGACAGCGGTGTTGTTTGTCATGCACCCGGTGCAATGGGAAGCCGTGTGCAATATCCCGGGCAGGGTCATCTTGATGAGCGCATTTTTTGTCTTGAGCAGCTTTATTTTCTTCTTTGAGTTCTATAACAGCCGCCGTTGGGCTTTTCTTTTTTTGGCGTTTATCAGCTTTATTTTAGGATTATTATGCAAGGAATCCGCAGGAGTACTACCGATGGTGTTGATCATGTATCTTCTTTGCCTGGATAAGGAAAAGTCGGCATTACGGAAATTGATGATCATGGGGCCGTTTTTGGTCGGGATCGCAGGCTATATTTTATTGCGGCATACCGTTGGCATCACCAAACTTTATCATACGGACAACCTATATTACCTGATGCTGGGATTTGTGACCTTCCTGCGCTCCGTGATCACGGACCTGAGGTTATTTGTTCTGCCGGTGGATATGCATTTTGACCGCTGCCTGCCATTTTTCATGTCTTTTACCTATCCGCCGGCGATCTTTGCGATATGTTTTTGGACGTTGGTTGCCATTGGATTATTTGGGTGGCGGCGAAAGATCCCCTCTTTTATCTTTTTTCTGGTTTTTTGGTTTGGACTGGAGCTTTTGCCTGTATCACAATTGGTTGCGGGTATAGGTGTAGGCACAGGGCATGTTTCAACGGCAGAGCATTTTTTATATGTGGCCTGCATCCCTGTTTTTGTAGGCATGGTCTTGGGCTTCAAATGGTTTTATGAATTCAATGAAAAACGCCGGTTGGTAAAGCCCTTTTTCTTAAAATTTCTAGGCGGGGGCTTCCTGGTTTTCTGGTTTTTGGTCTCAGTGGAGCAGAGTATTTATGCTTCCAATGAATTTATCATGCTTCAACGCTCCCTTAAGTATGAGCAGAATAATCCGCGTCTCCAGGGAGCCATGGGGCTCTTGAGTGTGATGCGAAATGATATTCCCGACGCCGAGAAGCATTTTAGGGCAGCGACCGAAGCGGAGCCTTACAATCCGATCTACCATATCTGCCTGGGCACAGCTTTGTCCCAGCAGGGCAAATGGATCGAAGGCCTGGAACAATATGTGTTCTTACCCGCCGATAAGGACAAAGACCTGGTTACCCGTGAAGAGAAGCTGACCATGAGCTTTATCAATTTGCAGTTAAAACAGGGGAAGACTTTTGATGCCAGGGGATGGCTCGCGATAGGGATCTTTTATGCCGAGAACGGCGAGGATTCAAAAGCCATCGATGCTTTTCATAAAGTCATCCGCTTAAATCCCAGACAGCCGGATGCATGGTTTAATCTGGGATCAATCTATGAAGCAGAGCATCATTGGCTTGAGGCCAGGATAGCTTATAAAACATTATTGGGGTTTGAACATATAACTAATTTTCAGCGAGATTTTGCTTTGCGACACCTGGATATTATGAATAATAAATAGATTATGTGGCAATTCATTACAGATAGAAAAAGCGGGGATTTTTTCAGGTTCTGGTTTGCGCAGCTGATCACCCAGTTCGGGGACAGGGTTTTTCAGATGGCCATCGTCGGCCTGATCACCGCGCTTTATCCCGGATCGGTCATGGCCATGTCCATTGTCTTTCTTTTTGCCATTGTCCCGGCCTTTGTCGTCGGGCCTATTGCCGGTGTTTATATCGACCGCTGGGACAGGCGCACCATTCTTTTTATTACTTATTTTATTCAGGCCATCCTGGTCCTATTGGCTGCTTTTTATCTTATCCGTTTGCCTTCCATTTGGCCTATGTACGCGGTTGTTTTCCTGATCTCCTGCCTCAGCCGTTTTTATATACCGGCCAAAATGTCCTTTATCCCGGAGATCGTCCATCAGGATGATCTGCATATTGCCAA
>CAZFON010000005.1:0-19707 GCA_964520185.1 uncultured Planctomycetales bacterium
CCGGCGGTACCGGCTCTGGTGGTACTGGTTCTGGTAGTTCAGGCTCCGGCGGTACCGGCTCTGGTGGTACTGGTTCTGGTAGTTCAGGCTCCGGCGGTACTGGTTCAGGCAGCGGCTCTTCGGGCAGTGGCTCTGGTTCTGGTAGCGGCTCTTCAGGCAGTGGCTCGGGCAGCGGTTCTTCAGGTAGTGGCTCGGGCAGCGGTTCTTCAGGTAGTGGCTCGGGCAGCGGTTCTTCAGGCAGCGGCTCGGGCAGTGGTTCTTCAGGTAGTGGCTCGGGCAGCGGTTCTTCAGGTAGTGGTTCTTCAGGCAGCGGCTCTTCAGGTAGTGGTTCTTCAGGCTCCTCGGGAGGCTATTAAGGAAATTACTGCGCGGAATTAGAAGCTGGCCATTATGCTTCTTGCAGGACTGATCAGGAAGCGTCCTCGGTGTTAATGCCCCATATATTGTCCTTGGACTTTACATTAGAAATAATATTGTCTACTGCTGTCATGGCCGCCAGCATGGAATGGTCCTGATTGTTATATTGATGCATGCCGTTCCTTCCAATTAAAAAAAGGTTTTCAATGCGGTCCGTAAAATCCCTTATTAAGGAAAACTTCGAATAGCTCCCCGTATAGGACGGATAGGCTTTGGGCATCCGGATGACGGTCCCGTCAATGACATCCTCCTTTTTAATGATGCCAATCGAGGTCAGTTCATCGGCGGCAAATGCTATCAAATGCTCATCGCTTTTTTCCCATAGCTCGTCGCCTTCGTTACAAAAATATTCAAGCCCCAGCCAGATCGTTCCTGGATCCTCGACCAAATAAGGGCTCCAGTTGTTATATATTTGTAACCGCCCCACCTTGACTTTCTTTTCCTGGATATATATCCAATTGTCGCGGGTGATGTCATGATTGTTCAATCTTCGCAGAAGCAATCCGACGGTAATAAAATCGCGGTATTGAAGATTTTGTGCCACATTGTAAATATCCCCCTGTACTGAAGGGGTAATGGATGTGATCAGATCTTTGACCGGCATCGTCGATAAGAAATAATCCCCTGATTGGGTCTTGCTTTCGCCGGTCGTAAGGTCTTTGACCTTAACCTCAACGACATTGCCTGCACGCATTGTCAAACCGATGACCTGATGATTCAAATGTATATCAGCCCCTCCTGCCCGAGCCAAAAGAGCGACTTCCTGCCACATCTGCCCGGGCCCGAGCTTGGGATAAAGGAATTTCTGAATAAGGCTTGTCTCTGTCTTGCGGGCGGATCCTTTAGGGAATAATAAACGCTTGACCATATGAGCGAACACCTTGCTGACAGATAGGGCCTTTATGCGTTGTCCGCCCCATTGAGGCGATATTTGGGTGCACGGCACACCCCATACCTTTTCGGTATAATCTTTAAAAAAAGTATTATATAGTTCATTCCCAAAACGGTTAATAAAGAAGTCCTCTAAAGACTTTTCTTTACGGGGTAAAAATCTTGCATATATATAACTGATGCCGATCTTGATGATCCTTGCCCAACCCAATTTAAACAACGTATCACGGCTGAGGGTTACGGGATAATCGAAGAATTTCCCTTGAAAAAAGATGCGTGAAAACCTTTCACGGATCAGCATCACTTTGTCCGTCTTCTGAGGGTCAAGACCTTCAGACAAAGGATACACCCGAGAGGTTTTATGATGATACTGTATCAATAGACCCTGCGCCTCTGAAGTCGTTTTTTCCAACGGAAGGATCTTTTGCCACCATTGAAGGACCCGTTCTGATCTAGAAAAGAAACGATGTCCTCCGATGTCTATCCTGTTGCCTTTATAATTGACCGTTCTTGCCAGTCCCCCCAAACTTCCGCTCATTTCGTAAATTACCGGTTTGATATGGCCGGCTCTTTGCAATAATTCGTAGGCAGCGGTAAGCCCAGCCGGCCCCGCTCCGATGATAATCGCTGTTTTGGTATAAATGTTTTTAGGCATGCCTTAATGAGACCAGATCTGATAAATATGCCTTAACAGATCTTTCATCGAGATCATTGGCATATAATGTGGACAAACCTTTGTACAGGCACAGTCTTTAAAATACGCATCGGTATTGATGTTCTTGCTTTTTTCCCTGAACTCGTCGTACTTCTTGCCGTACCAGATATCCTCCACCCTGCTTTCTTTAAAATTCCCCAGGGTTTTTTCCGTACAGCCGCAACACGGGATCACCTCGCCTGTTACTGTCAAGCGTGAATACAGCCAGCCAAAATAACAATGATTTACCCTGAAGGAGCGGTCTATGGATTTGATCAGGAAGTCCAAGTTGTTCCTGACCATTTTCTTATAAACGGACCTCCTGCTTATTTCGGACAGCTCCCTTTTTTCATCGTCAGTAAGCTTTATTTGCTTGGCGATCTCTGTTTTAAAAAATTCGCTGAGGACATATTTAAACACCACATAATCGGCCTTGACTTCATGGGCCAGGGAAAGCATTTCCTCGGTCCTGCGGAAGGTGTCATGGCCGATGACGTTCAATATTTTCAATTTAAATTTGACCTTTTCTTGGGACCTCCGTTGGGCAAGATACGTGAGCCAATCCTTGATCTTCAGGAAACTACGCTCATCTTCGCCGGGATGTGCCTCCATATATCCTGCGGCCGTGCCTGCCCACAAACTCAAGTCTATTCCATCCAGCCCGATCTCAAGCAATTGGTCAATGACGTCCCTGTTGATCAAAAGCCCGTTTGTCCTGACCACGCATTGCATACCGTGCTGCTTGATCAATTGGATGGTCTGCAGGCAACGGGGATGCGCGAAGGGCTCTCCGTTGCCCGTCACGTCAATTTCCTTGACCCCCAAGGCTTTTAATTCCGGGACCACCCTTTGGATCGTTTCAAAATCAAGGATCGTTTTCTTCCAACTGTTGGAATACTCTTCCTTCAGCCCCAATTTCGAATAATTCATGCAATAGAGACACACGGTGTTGCACGCATTCGTTATATCGAGCTGCACGAGATATGGGCCGGTAAAGGCTCTTTTTCTCAGTATGATCCCCGCCAGCAGCCTCACATATTTTTTAATGTCCATTCTCTGTCCCTGTCATATTCTTATATTCTTTCGAAAATCCATAAACGGCTTCTCTATGCATTTATATAAAATATGAGCACCAATAAACACATACACCCAATACAAAAGATACTGGATAAACATAGATGATGCCGGGAGGAATCTTGATAAAGAATGGTAATCAATATACTTTAACATGAAACACCGAAGAAAATAATCGCTCAAAAGATACAATGAATATGAAACAATACTGATGTAAGTTATAATTTTATAAATAAAACCGCTTCCCGTTCTCAATTCACTTAAAAAAGGCAATAAAAAAACACCTCCAATAGCAGTGACTGTAAATGAAAACACGCATTGGTATAATCCAAAACCAACCAAATGGAAAAGATCACATGCAGTTTGCATCAACAAAATAAGCACCCCGGCAAATAAAAGGATAAACTTATTCTTACTAAAAAATGATTTGTGATATTGGGAACAGTACGCTCCTAACACCCCAAGCATTAAACTATCCAATCTCGTTGTTACCTGATTTCTAAACATATAAATCCAGCTATCCAAAGTATATGTCGGCGTATTCAAAAACCGACAAAATCTAAAAGTAACAGCAAAGACAATAATTGCGATAGTTGTTGCCAGTATTGCCGTTTTTATCGAAAGACGAAAAAACTTTATTATTAAAATAATAATCAATGGGACCAACAAATAAAACCATTCCTCGATACTCAAACTCCAAGATTCTGGGAATAACTTAGGCTGCCGATAATTAAAATTCTGCAAGAATAAATAAAACTTATACGCATCTCGAAGGCTAAAATGAGGCGTCAACAAAATAGACAATATTAAAAGCGTTGATAGAACAAAAAAATACGCTGGTAAGGTCCTTAGCCATCTTCTGATCCAAAAATTCAACAGCGTTTTAAAAGCAACCCCATCTTTTTCTAAAATTCTAATCAAGACCCCGCCTATTAAAAACCCGCTCAGCACAAAAAACAGGGAAACACCATCCAAACCATCTAAAAGAAAGAGCTGCTGATAATTATTATAATGTAAAATGTAACCACTATGAAAGATGGTCACCAGCATGATCGCCAGGGCCCGCAGAATATCAAGACCATAGATCCTGTTGGGGCTAAAATAAAATTTGAAAAAACTTATAAATCTCATCATTTTACCCGCGATATGAGGCAACAGCTTAAACATGACGGCGGTAATTCTTTCAGCCCTATAATGGTTTTTCGCCAATTTTGAGCGGTCCTACTGTTCCATAATTCCTTTAAAGAAGTATTTTTTATATTGCCTAATGTGCCCAGGGAAGGGCCATATTCCTTCATCCCCAGGCATGCGGTGTCTTTACCATAGGACACCCCCATGCCATGGGACACCCCGTCACGGCAAATATGGGCCATGCCGTCCGGCTCTATGATCAGCACCGACCAGGGGGCATAACATGCAAAATGCGACATCGACACCCTGTCCTTAGGTGCATTGTTCAACGCATCATAAGCAGTCCGGACTTCCGCTGTCAAGGTGACCGGGAATCTTGATTTCTTGTCGATGTCCATGGCCAAAGGAAGTTTTTCTCTAAAACAATTCCAATCGTTTTCATCAAAATTAATGGAATCCAGCCCCCCAAACGACAGGTAATCAACTCCTGTCTCTATACAAAATTTTACCATTTCCGGCAGGAAAGGAAGGGATTCCTTAAGGATGACCGAATTGACATGGACTAAAGGCTTGATAAGCCTTTTTTGTTTACGGATCTCTCTAATCTCTTTAATAGCCTCAATGATACGTTCCAGCAATCCTGACGGCCCTCTCAACTTATCATGGATGCTGTTGGGGACATCAATGGAGAACGTGATCACCCAGACGCCATAGTCGATCAATTCTTTGATCATGCCCTTATTATTATGTAGCGTGGATCCGCTGGTGACAATTTGCACATTATGCCGCCTTGTTGCCTGTTTCATCATGGGCAAAAAATCTTTGAGCAGCGTGATCTCCCCTCCGGAAAAAGTAAGGCTGGAGGCGGCAGGTATTTGCTTTAAGATCTTGTCCAGATCTTCTACGTTCATTTCTTCTTTGCCGGGAAAGTGGGCATTGCAAAAGTGGCATGTACAGTTGCAACGGTAGGTAAGCAAGATACGGGCGCTTAAAGGAGGCATGGCATGGGATTTCAAAAGTCTTTTCTGCAGGACGCCATAGCTGTGGACCGTCAATCCATATAATTTTGATACATATTTATAAGCATTAACCGTCATAAATGTGTATTCTTTAGCCGTCTTAATAAAGAGAAAAAAGCAAACATGATGTTGATCCTTCTGGCGCGCATATTCTTATACACGCTGCAATTAATACAAGGAATGTCTTCCCTTGCGTTCTTTTGGCCAAGCAGCATTTTCTTGGCATAAATAAATCTTTCACTTTTTAAAACTTTCTCCAGCCCCAACTCAAACACATTCCCAAAAGCGTTCTCTCTGTTGTTATAACAGCAACCCAGCAGGTCCCCCTGGGGACCTATTTGGGGGGCCCTCCAAAGCTGATGGCAGGAAAACGCGTACACTGTTTTCGTTATATCTTCATATTCTGTCATGGAAGAGTACCCCATCTCTTTTCTGACTAATTCTTTGTTTTTCACAGGCGAATAGGAAGGGTCCGCATTGAACTTCAGAAAAAATCGCATATTGAGCTTCTTGGCCATGCTGCGGGCCAAAGGGATCTCATGTTCATTATGCCCAAAAACAATAAATTGCCATACCAACACTGGAAACTTACTGCCGTAGTGCCGTTTATACCGATTGATGATCTCTATATTCTCAATGACCCTCTGAAAATCTCCTTTCTGCCGGAAAATCCGGTAGGTTTCGGGAGATGCTCCGTCGATAGAGACCAGGACCAGCCTGACCTTAAATTTAACCATATATTCCAAGGCCATTTCACTGGCATCATTCAGATTGACCCCATCCCTGGCCGTTAAATCGATCTTTTTGGTAAAAGCGTACTGGAAGATCTTTTCCAAATCCGGGTTAAGAAAAATTTCGCCATTATCAGCCAATTCAATATTCTTAAAAGTGGGATGTTGGTCGACAAATTTTCTAAAATCATCAAACTTCAGATGCATTCTTCTAAATGAATGTTCCCCCTCTTTGACCTGATGGCAGGTAGGGCAGCGCAATTGGCAGGCATTGGATGCATCGATCCTTAAGCTGTTACCCAAAACCCCATATTTAAAAAAATTGGTAATATAATCCGCTAGGAACATACCGGCTGTCTCACTTGGGGAATACCAGGCAACAACCCTGGCATTTTTGAGGAAGTTCTTTTTTGCCTAACGTATAGTTTCGTCTGGAATCCCGGGCAATATTATTTTGCCAAAGGTCCTTAAGACGGTTTTTCCTGATATCTCCCAAAGCAATGTGGCATATGCTGGCCACCCCGTTGGGCCATACCCAAAGAGAGGTCCAGGGCGCATAACAAGCCAAGTGAGACATATCAATGCCGTCTTTCAGCTCCTTAACGCCTTGTGATGAATGGACTTTTACTAAATGTTCGATATTCTTTAACTCTTCTGAAAAACGCAATGTTACATTAAGTTCTTTGGCTATTTTTACAGACTCCCCCAATTTTTCTTTCAATAGATCAAGATCCGTCTGAGTGTAATCAATAATACCTTTAAATTCCCGGTTGCCATCATCTTCCCTGATACCATTATTATCCCTTAGGATAGTAAAAGTGAGCCAGTCCACCTCTAATTGGGCGGCCAATTTGACCATTTCCGGCAGGTAAGGTATCGACAATTTTAAAATGACCGTGTTGATATGAATTAAAGGTCTTTTCAGGCCTCTTGCCCTTTTTATCCGCTTGATCTCTTTAATTAAACCTTTAATTTTTTCTACTAAACCATCATGGCCTCTGTAGGTATCGTGAATTTCTCCTACCGGGGCATCCAAAGAAAAATTAATGACCCACACCCCCCAATTGATCAATTTCTCGATCCTTTCCATATTCATCGTCGTGCCGTTGGTGATCAATTGGACCTGGTGTTTTTTAGCGGCATATTCGATGGCCTTATAGATATCCCTCGCCAGGGTGGGTTCTCCTCCTATGAAGGTGATCACCACATTCTTGGGTAATTGGTCGACAACATTCTTCACGTCATCAAAACTTAATTCCTCTTTGTATGGCAAACCGGTTATATAATCTTTGCAGGAATTCCCTGCATAATCACAATAATGGCAAAAACAATTACATTTATTCGTCATATAGAGGTATACCCTTATGGGATCCACTGCATATGTCCCCAAAAAAGTGCGCTGCAGCTTGGCATAACTGGAATATATGTTGGTCAGATACCTGAATATTAAACCATTAAAAATCTTCATGTTCGTACCCTCTGTTTAATGGATTTAGCTGCATGATTGCTTTGGATCTTCCGGATCGTCTGGCAAATGTATTCTATATCGCCGAAGCTCATTGAGGAATAAAAAGGAAGGCAGACAATGTTGTCGGCAACGTGATCCGTGACTTTCAGGGGAGAGGGTGTCTTAAGATGGCTGTAACAACTATACCGGTGCACCGGCGGATGATAATATTTCCTGGTGGAAATCCCCCTTTTTTCGAGCTGGCACGCCAATGCGTCCCTTGACAGGCCAAAAACATCATCGTCGACCAATAAAATAATATCCTGGTAGATATAGTCTGCGAACTTATTGATCTCCTGGAGCGTGATCCCGGGTATTTTTGATAATAAGGAATAATAACATTCCCCCAGCTTCCGTCTCTTTTGGATATTCTTGTCAATGACTTTAAGGCCCGCAAGTCCCATGGCAGCAGCCAAAGGATGCATCCTGGCATTCAATCCAACATCCACGCAATTGCCGTCCCCGCGGTTGCCTTGTCTTCTAAGCAAAAAAAGTTTTTTATACACGGATTCCTGATTGGTGCTTATAAAACCGCCTTCCAACACCGTAAGGACCTTGGTGGTCTGCAAACTGAAAACTTCCAGGTCCCCGAAAGCTCCCAACAGCCGGCCTTTATACCTGGAGCCAAAAGCATGGGCTGCGTCGAATATCAATTTAAGGCCATGCTTTTTAGCCAGCGCCCCCAGAGCTTCGACGTCACACGGATTACCGTACATATGGACAGCCAATATGGCGCTTGTCCTTGGGGTTATGTTCCGTTTGACTTGATTTAAATCAAGGTTAAAGGTTTTGCTGTCGATATCTATAAACCTGGGCGTAATGCCGTTCCATGCCAAGGGATGCACAGTCCCGCAAAACGAATAGCTGGGAACAATGACTTCTCCCTTAAGTCCAAGGGCCTTGATGGCAAGCATCAAGCCGGTTGTCCCAGAATTGACACAAAGGCAATGTTTGACTTTTAAATACCTGCACAGGGCCTCTTCGAAGGCTTCGATAAGGAGCCCATGGTTATAAACTGCTTTGCCTTTGACGTATTGATGGATGGCGCCAAGGGCCAGCCTGTTCAACGGTATTGGTTCCACATAATCGATCCTTTTCATCGATCCTTCCTTTCAACATCTTTTGTGAGGAATCCTCGCGTAATAAATCGGCCCTGCCAGCGCGCAAATACCACAATTGAAATAATAGACCAATAAATAAAATACACAAAGGGATGAAAATAAAAAATCTTTCTTCATCCTGAAAAAATCCAACATTTTCCAGTTAACCGCCAGAAATATGGCTAAACATGCCCCTGCGCCATCAATAAATATCCCTCCCCAAACCGAGGCCCCTAACATCACAACCAAGCCCCACGCACATAACGTGCTGATGATCCCGGTCCTGTTGGCATTCAACTTCAAACTAAAATCCTTGTATGTCAACATGATGATGATCCAGGGAACTCCTCGCACGCAAATATCGGTATAGATCCATTCCCAAAGGTCCAGTTCTTTAAGATGTTTGACCTGGATTTCCTTGGCGTTATAGATCTTATAACCGCCACGTTTAAGCCGATAGCCGAACTCAATGTCATGAACGCTGCCTCCATGTAAAAAAGGCGCATTGAAGCCTCCCAAAGAATTAAAAACGTTTTTCCTGATGGCCCCGCAGCCGGACCAAAAAGAATCAATATATCTTCCTTCTTGTTGATGCGTGTAATGATGGAACAAAAACTTGAATTGAGAAGTCATGTTCCTGCCTCCCGGGTCATCATCGTAAGAGCCGATCAGTCCGGCGATCTCCGGGTGGTCTTTAAAGATCCCCATGATATCTCCCAAGGCCGTTGGAGGAATAACGATATCAGCGTCCAAAAAAAGCACCAGTTCGGCTTGGGCCATCTCCAGGCCTTTGTTGCGCTTATTGGCTGAATCGCACCGGCGGCCTAGTTGCTCATACCTGAGCTTATATCCTTTGCATATTTGTTCGGACCGGTCTTCGGATAAACCGTCAACGATGATCAGCTCAAAATCCCGGTACAGGCTGCCGTAAACTGATCCCAAATAAACATTAAGGGTTTTGGCCCCGTTATAAATTGGAGTTACGATGCTTAAAGAAGGTGCCCTAGCGCTAAAATTGAGTATATCTTTGATGAGAGCTCCTCGGAAAAAGGCTTGCCTTATCGACAAAAAAATTCATCAAAGGGATATGATTGAAAATGCCTGATATCAACGGATGCCTACCCAGTCTGTGAGGCCCTGCTCCGGTAAAATTGGCCTCACAATGACGGCAGATCCCTGATTTTTCTCCCGGCTTTAATAGCATTCCCCTTGCCTTGCCCAGATCCCTGTAATAATGAAACAGGGAATACCCTTCCTCGTTCAAATCTCCGATGATGCCGGCACTATGCATGGCGACATCCGGTCTCAATTGGCAACACAACATGCACTTGCCGTTGAAAGCTATCGAGATATGCTTCAAAGGCTCAAAACAAATGGCCGTCCTCACAAAAGATCCTGTTCCCGCTTCCTTGGACAAATATCCTGCCCTGGAAGACATGTTTCCCGAAGAAAAATCTTTGATCTCTATGGGGATCAAGATCGGGCTTCCTTCCAATTGCCATCCCTTATAACGGGATGTCTTTGATGAAATCTTGAGACCCGTTCTTTTGGAGAGGTCTTTCAACAATGCCTCATGCTCCTGTTGATCGCTGGTCGTCGGATACAAGCTGATGCGTATTTGATCCAATCCGATGCTTTCAAGGCGCCGGATGGCCTCCCCGGTCAAATAGTCCCCGTTGGAGTAGATCTTAATATAAGCCTTGGGGAGCGCTGTTCGGACCAAAGAAACATTTTTAAAAATGGAGTCATCCGCCAACGCTTCACAATAACCGCAAAAAACAAACGATTGGTCATATTTAATGGAAGCCAAATCCCCCAATATTTTATGGAATAATTCTTGGCTCATTAGAATATTCTTGCTTCTACGGTCAATGGAGCTGTTGGGACAAAACCAGCAGGTGCGGTTGCAATAACTGTGGTTCTCGACTTCAACGATCCTGACATACGAACTGAACAGCTGTTTGACCCTGCCCATGGCCAGTTGTTCTTCAAAGAGACCTTCTGGAAGCATGTTAGCGGCAAGCCATCTTAAAAAGGTCAAAATGTGATAATTATTTTTCGTCATCCTTTGGTCCTTATAAATAGATCCTTGTATCTGTCTGACATTCTGTAATGCAGGGAGACCCTTTCATCTTTCATGTCAGGGATCAGATATGAAGAAATGACCTTGGGTTTAAACATATCGATCGCCTGATAAATGTCGTAATATTTCCTTCCGCTGGGCATTTTGTCCAGGATCGTGAACCAAAAAAAACCCGGGTCCTTTCTAAATAAATTGAACCGGATATTCCCATCGTAAACATAATCCTGGGATGTGGTGATAGACAGCACATACCGCACTTTTTCCAAGGTTGCGTTATTTGGAGAGTTTGTCATGATTTTTAGATATGAACGAAAGGGGCAGAGAACATAGATGACCATGATCGTCCACACAATAAACCATCTATATTTTCTCGACAAACCAGCCAGGTTATATACCGCATAGCCGGCCATGATCGCAAGCAACGGCATGAGAGGCAGAAAATACTGCAGACGATGAGCTTGGACCCAGATAAGAATGATCAAAAATAATAACGAAATAGCTCCCATCTTTTTTTTGACCTGGGTATCTAAGAAAAAAAGGCTTAGAAAGCAAAGGATCAACATAAAATCCGTCTGAAAATTCCTCATCAACGTCCAGAGGGTGATCAGCGGCGCTTCCCAATGCAGGATATGCGAGGCAAAGATCCAACACCACCTTAAATAAGCGTGCAACTGGCCATTGAGAGCCAGACACAGGTAATATGGCATCAACGTTGCCAGGCAAACCACTAAATACAAAAAGACCTCTCTAAATTTAATCCGGTTCAAACAGGCAGAAAACAGCAATACCATCCCTATGACGCCTGCAAACAACACCGACTTTTGAATAAATAAAAGCGAGACGCCTAAAGATATTGAACTTAAGACCAGGTCCTTCAAGGATCCCTTTCGAAAAAAATCAAATAAGAGAGATACCGCAAGAAGCCCGAACAACGTTTGAGGGACATCCGGCCTTATCTCAACGGCTTTCAATATAAAGATTTCATTGGAAGCCAATAAGATCAAACCGATACGGGCGGATTCTTTCCCGAATAATTTACTGGCCATATGGTAAACAACAAAAAAGATCAACAGGATCATTAAAAAAATAAAGCCCCTGGCAGCAAAAAGAACGTCAACATTCTCCTTGAATAGGGCGACAAACCCGACCAGCAGATAATAAAAAAAGGCTTCATGATGTTCAAAAAAATCAACGTATATTTTCTGGCCGGTAAAGATCTTCCACGCCACATGGATGGATTCGAATTCATCGTGGTCAAATACAAGACGGGAAGATAGACATAAAATGAAGGCCAGGGCAATAAAGAACAGGCCCCATAAAAACTTGGTCGATAATATGTTTTTATTCATATGCGTTATTAGCCCTGGCTTCTTAAACCGCTTATTTGATCCTTATAAACAGGTCCGGGTACTTATCCGAGGCTTGATAATGCTGCGCGATCCTTTTGTCAGCCATGTCCGGTATTTTATATGCTGTGATAACTTTGGGTTCAAACTTGTTAATTAACTTATATATATCGTAGTGTCCCCAGGGAGGGCTTTGCTCTTGTTTTGTTAAATACCAAAAAAAATCCAGGTCTTTTCTGAATAAATTAAATTGAATAGAGCCATCATAAACAAAGTCCTTTGGTTTGGTGACAGCTAATACATACCCGACTTCATTTAACTGGTACATATTAGTATTGGAAGGGTCCCTGATCATATTTAAATATAATTTAACCGGATAAAAGATACAAAGGACCACCATTGCCCATAAGATAAGCGGTCTATACTTAAAAAATGAACGGCTCATTTTATGGACAGCAAAGCCGGCCATCATGGCAATTAATGGCATAAGCGGCATATAATATTGTGTATTTTGAAATTGCATGAGAAAAAAAATAATTAAAACCCCAACGGACATGCACCCCAATATTTTTTGATTGGATGAATTTAAGAAAAAGAAGCTTAAAAACAAAAGGATCCAAAGCTGAGG
Source organism: uncultured Planctomycetales bacterium (assembly GCA_964520185.1). Taxonomy (GTDB): domain Bacteria; phylum Omnitrophota; class Gorgyraeia; order Zapsychrales; family Fredricksoniimonadaceae; genus JABDGZ01. Next base: position 12,622 of record CAZFON010000005.1, read on the forward strand.
GCTGGTCCGAAAACTTGATATCAAGCCCAATGTCATTATTTGCGATCTCGACATCTCCCAATGCGTATTGCTAAAATTATAGAAATAGTTGCACATCAAGTAAGCATGTAGTTGGCTTTTTAAAAAAAGATACAAGTAAAAGGGCGCCAGCGTCGATATAAATAATAAAAAATATAAAAAGACATCCCGGGACCTTATCTGTTTCAAACAAAGACGAAACAACAATATTGCCCCTATAATACATGCAAAAAATACGGATTTTTGTAAGAACAGGAATGATACCCCCAAAGACATCGAACTTAAGATCAAATATCTTGAAAATTTCTTTTGAAAATATCTGAATAAAAGGGATAGGGCCAGGAGGCTGAATAGCGTCTGGGGGACATCCGGCCTGATCTCAACAGCTTTCAATATAAAAATTTCCGTAGTAGCTAATAATATCAAACTGATAACGGCGGATTCTTTATTGAACAGATTCCTTGCCATATTATAAGTAATAAAAAAAATCGCCAGCAGCATTGAAAAAACCATGCTCCTGGCAGCCATCAGCACACTTACATTTACTTTGAATGCCTCAATAAGAGGGACCAACATATAGTAAAAAAAAGGTTGATGTTGTTCCAAGAAATCGACATAAATGACCCCGCCGGAAAAGATCTTCCAGGCCACATGGACGGATTCAAACTCATCCCGATCGAATTTCTTATAAATAGAAAGAGATAAAATAAAAACCAATAAAATAAAGAATAAAAACCATAGGAGCCTCGTGGACAAAATATCCCTGTCGCTAAAAGTCGTATCGAGGTGGTTCATCTTAGGCCGCGGCTTTCCAAAATAAATTGGGATCCAACCTCTTTTGCTGGATCAAAAAATGCAATTGTTTCAGGCGTATAAAACTCCTGCCACGGAACTTGGCCTCATCCATCCTGGTTTTTCTGTAAGACTCGACAATGTTTTCTACGGCTTCCTTTAATTGCCAGCGCGGCTTAAAATGAGGGATCTGCCGATAAATCTTTGAAAAATCAACCTTATAAGTCCTTTCATCACGGCCATTCTCCCTAGTGATATGGACCCTGCAATTGCCAACAGCTTGGGCAACTATTGCGGCAATATCCCTGATCTGGTAATTCTCACTATTAATGCCGACATTAAAGGCCTGGCCGTTAACCGCTTCCATCGGCGCTTCTATAACAGCCAGAAAAGCCCTGGAAATGTCCTCCGCGTGGATCAAGGGGCGCCATGGGGTGCCGTCACTCATGATCCTTATCTCCCCTGTAGTCACGGCCCACGCTACCAGATTATTAACCACCAGATCCAGCCGAAGTTTTGCAGAAATGCCATAAGCCGTCGCGTTCCTTAAGGATGTCACTGCAAAATCTTTATCTGTCAATGGGAGGATCTCTTGTTCTGTCAATGCCTTCGACCGGGCATACGCTGTCAAAGGCTCAAGGGCATCATTTTCCGTTAAGGCCCTGTCCCCGCCGGCCAAGCCGTACAAACTGCAGGAAGAGGAATAAATGAATCTTTTGACCCCCGCCTTTTTCGCCAATTTCGCCAATGATACCGAGGCTTCATGATTAATGGCAAAGGTCAATTGCGGATCCAATTCCCCCATGGGATCATTCGACAAGGCCGCTAAGTGACAGATGCAATCAATGCCTTCCAGGTCCCTCTCCTCCACTAATCGAATATCTTTACGTACAGAGCGGACCCCGTCAAATTCAGGTTTAAAAAATTCACAATCTGGTCCAAAAAAATTCGTATCAAGCCCTACTACCGTATATCCTGTTTTGACCAGTAACGGCACAAGCAATGCCCCGATAAACCCTTGATACCCTGTGACCAAAACCTTTCCCTTCATAAGACCTCTTTTAGATACCAGCTACCCGGCGGATCCCTTCTTTTGAACTCCGGCAGGTTTACGGTTTATGATGCAACAGCCCTGGCATTCTTTCGAAAGTTCGCTTTCGCCAAAATAAAAAGTCCTTCGTAAATTCCGTGCAACTTGATTGTTCCATAAATTTTTGATCCGGTCATTCTTCATGTTGCCCAGTACCGCACGGCATATCCGGACAGTGCCATCCGGCCTTATCCAAATGGTTGACCACGGCGCATAACAAGCAAAAGGAGACATATCCATCTTTCTTTTGGGTCCTCCATTTGCTTTTAATATGCTGTCGACTGATCTCAGCTCCTCTCCCAAGCGCAAAGACATCTTGGAGGCCTCAGCCAATTCCACAGATTCCCTGAGTTTTTCCTTTAATACAAGCAGGTCTGCCTCTCCGTAATCGTAAATCCCCCTGCCATCCCGATGAGGGGCAAAAGATAATCCATCCACCCCCAGGCACAGACAAAGCTTTACCATGTCCGGCAAATGCGCCATCGTTTCCTTTAAAACAACTGTATTGACATGGATATAAGGCCTCTTCATGCCTCTTTGCTTCTTTATCCGAACAATTTCTTCAATGCTCTCGATGATCCTTTGCGACAAACCCTGATGTCCCCGGATTTGATCGTGTAATTCCTTTTGATGGGAATCGATCGAAAAATTAATGATCCATGTCCCACAATCAATGAGTTTCCCGATCTTTTCTTTATTTAATGTGACTGCGTTGGTATTGACCTGGACTTTTTGCCTTTTAGAAACATACTCAACTATTTTAAAGAAATCTTTAGCTATGGTAGGCTCCCCTCCCGTAAGGGTCATGAGCATACCTTTAGGCAGCTGATCCGAGAGATCTTTAACGGCATCAAAAGACAATTCATCCCTATTGGGACTGCCGGTAAAATCATCCTGGCAAGAGTTTGCGGCATAACTGCAGAAATAACAGAAACAATTACATTTAAATGTCAGAGAAACATAGGCCCTGATAGGCATCAGGGCGCGCGTTCCAAAGAAACGGCGTTGCCAGACAGCATAGTTTAAATAGATCCTTTCGAAATTTTTGAATAATATTCTATACAAATTAAACATAAAGTCCTGGTCAACATTTTCCTAAGAGTTTATTTAAGCAAAAAGAAAAAATTAATTTATTGCCGATACCGGCAAAATACGCCTGGAATTCAGGAAATTTACTGTCCTCTATCATCTGGCGGATCCTTACGGGTTTATTCTTACCGACAAACAGGCAGCCGAGCCCGTAACTGTGCGTAAATTCAATGAAATGGTATTGTTCTTTGATCGAATCAAAAAAATTTTTGACCCCGAAATTGTCGATTCTTTTAAAACCGCAATGCGATATGAAACCGAAATTCATGTAAGAGACATTTATATCATGGAAAAGAATAATTCCTTTATCGGACATTTTAGGCAACCACTTCGTGTAATCATTGCTGATCGCTTCAAAGGTATGCATCCCGTCTATATGAAGCAGGTCTACCTCTCTGTCTGAGAATCGTTCCACCGCTTTATTAAACTTTTCCCGGATCAATATGGAAATATCGGGGTATTGATCATTAAAATAATCCCTTACTTCATTATATATATCTCCATGTATCTTGCCGGTATGAACATCCCCTTGCCAGTCATCTATCCCGTAACATTTTGTATTTAATCCTAACGTCCTGACCGCCTGGCAAAAAGCCGCTAGAGAAGTCCCTGAGTAAACCCCTAACTCAACAACGACCCTGGGCTCCAAAGCGTTTATGACCTCAAAGGCAAAGGGAATATGCCCGATCCAAGTCCTGCTTTTCATGAAAGCAGGTCTGGTTTTAGCAATAGAATATCCGCTCATATTTCTAAGAAAGTATATACCGTTGGCGATCCCTGCGTGGGAAGAGCCACAATTTGTTCATTAATTCTCCTGTATGCAAAACATTTAATATCTTTGACAGATTTTGTATCCTTCCTGTATTGTACGGTCCTCCGCCAAATGGATTGATACTGCAGGAAGTGCAGACACCTGTTTTGGCACCCGGGCTTACAAGGACTTTCCTGGCCAGAGCAAGGTCTCTGTAATAATGGAAGATGGAGTAATCCTTATTATTTAAATCCCCAATGATGGCCGATTGATGTCCCGGAACATCCGGCCTTACCTGGCAACACAACATGCATTTACCATCATACGCAACGGACATATGCAATATTGGGAAAAAGCATGGGAGGGTCCTTACATACGATCCGTGGCCGCTTTCCTTAGTAAGATAGCCCCCTCTGGAGGACATTGGCGCCCGCCTAAAATCTTTTATCTCCACGACTACCAACATCCGGCTGCCTATAAGTTGAAGACCTTTATACTTCTTGGAATGGTATGCTATCCTAAGACCTGTCCTCTCCGACAGGCCCTTTAACAATTTTGGCGTTTCTAAATCACCATTTGACTCAGGATAGAGACTGACCCTTAATTGATCCAACCCTGTTCCTTCAAGACGCTGGATCGCTTGCGTAGTTAAATAATCCCCATTAGAAAATAATTTATGATAAGCATTGGGAAGCAGATGTTTGGCCAAACGGACATCTTCAAAGATCGTTTCATCGGCTAATGGTTCCCCATAACCGCACCATATAAAGGACTGGTCATAATCAATTCCTGCCAATTCATTCAACATCTTTAACAGCAGCTCTTTTTCCATCCTTATATTCTGGCTTCGCCTGTCAATGCTGCTATTAGGACAAAACCAACAAGTACGATTACAATAACTATGATGTTCAACTTCAAAAAGTTTGACATAAGACTTAAATAATCTTTGAGAACATTTAAAGTCGATGTCTGGCTTGAATAATTCCTCCGGGAGGGCGTTGGTCGCAATGAATCTGAGGAAGGTGCGAATATAATAGTTCTTCAGGAGTGACATGGAGGGTCTGATCTGATTTAAATTAGAGAATAATATCTTTACCGATGAACCCGGCCATCCAACGGTGGATCTGTTTACGATAAACGATACCCCTTACCCTGTTCTCTCTTTTTTTCCTGACCTCAAACGGGATCCCTCCGGGAAGCCGCGCGGCAGGGGCACCTGGACGTTCTTCGAAAGAATTAACAGTGACCCTTTCAAAAGGAAACTGCAAGAGCACATCAATGGTTTCTTCGAGCTCTTTTTCTTCTTCAGAAGGAAATCCTACGATCACATCTGTCCGCAGGGATATGGAAGGCTCCTTCTTAAGGATCGCGCTTGCCAACAATAAATACTCCTCTTTTGTGTACCCGCGGTTCATCAGTTTAAGGATCCTGTTGCTCCCGGACTGAAGGTCCAAATGGATACATCGGACGCGTTTTGAAAGAAGCCCAATAAACCGGTCAAGGACCGGTATAGTATATTTAGGCTGTAAATTAGGAAGTTCTATCGTGAATGAATCCCCCAGAGCTAAGATCGCCTCAAGCAGATCACAAAAACGTTCGCTCCCTTGATCAAGCCCATAAGAGGACAGCTCATCCGCAACAAGGACAAAATGATTATATCCGGCCTTCAGGGCCTCCCGAACCTCATAAATGATCGCATCAAAAGACCGGCTTGTCATCCGGCCTTCATGGGCCGCGTCACGGATGATGCAATAAGTACAAAGGCTTGAACAGCCCCTGGAACATTTGAGAAGATAGGCCCCGGGCGAATAGGCATAGGTTGAGTTCAAAAACCTCTCCAACATCAAACCTGCCTTTGGAGAGATCTTATGGAGGACCCTCCATATGCCCCGCAAAACACCGTGAAGGATGCGCCAAAGTTTGAGCATCCCATTCAATGACTCGATGGATTTAATATCAACGGCCATCTTTGTTTTATCCATGTCGGAGAACCCGAAATGTTTCCGGGCCGCTTCGATCTCGGCAACGGAAAAATATAAACAATCGACATGGGAAGAGATGCTTGATTTTAAATGGTCCGTCAAACAGCCGCTGACAACAATAGAAGCCCCCCGGTCCTTGTGGATCTTCATCTTTTTGACCAATTCAACTGTCTCCGTTTCGTTCATGGACGAAACAACACAGGCGCCGATGATAATGACCGCAGCATCCTTCGCCTCAGTGACTTGACGGAATCTATTCTTTAAGAATAATTCTCTGAACTCCTGACAGTCCAATGACAATGATTGGCATCCAGGGCTGGTTTTTGCTACGTAGAATGTTGTTTTGGTCTCAAGCAGCATCTTTAATATAAGTATACCAGTTATACCAATGGGTCGGAAGCTGTAAAATCTCCAAGTAAGTCATACGGCCTGAGGACTTTCTTCCCTTGAACAGGGACCAATTCCTTGACGCCGAACTCCTGATCATATTCACGCCATACCCCTGAACAAATGGGGCTGAATTTACAACTTTTACATGAGGACGGCTTGTATTTATTGATGGCTTCCTGAAGATTGAGAAATGAGTCCCTAAGGACCTCTTTTGGGTTTCTTTTCCACAGTCCTCGAGGTTCGGTAAACAAAAGAAAACCTGCCATGGTGCCCAACCAATAAAGCAAAGCACCTTTCCTTCTTCTTGATCGAAGGCAAAAGTCCCAATCAAACGCAGTATAACTTGTTTGGGCCATATTGATAACATGCTTTTCATACCCTTGCATAAAACAGACCGGCATTAATTTCACATAAATATGCTCGATAACTTCGCGGTACTCATTTATCGTTTTCTTCAGAAAAGGGGCTGCAACGCTGTATTGGACCATCATTTCATGGGACCTGCTGGCTGCATCCAGGAGCGGACTGAACATGATAAGATTGTAATTCTTGATCTTATAACGGCTGATCAGACCCGCGATATCAGAGACCTTATCATAATTATAGGAAGTAACTGTCGTGTTGACCCTTACCGTAAGGCCTAACTGACAGGCCTGTTCCAATGCCTTCATCACCCTATCAAAGCTTCCCTTGATTTCAACTGTCCTATCATGGAGCTCGGCAGAGGCCCCTTGGATCGAGAATATAAATTCATTAACACCGGCATTGACAATTCCCTTCATGTAAAACAAATCCGCAAGTTTAAAGCCATTTGTAATAATGCATATGTTGCTGATACCGAATTCATCCCTGATCATTTTAATGATATCTGTTAAATCCGGCCGGAGCGTGGCCTCTCCTCCTGTGATATCAATAGTGTCTATACCCTTTTTTTTTAAAAAGGCCACCTCCGCTCTAAGTTTGTCGATGGAGGG
>CAZFON010000006.1:0-17994 GCA_964520185.1 uncultured Planctomycetales bacterium
AAAAAAAACATTGGTTGCCTGCCTTTATTGCCGGAGGATTTTTATTGTTAGGCGGCAACGGCTGTGTGGTCTGGGCCGAGCGTTATGTGCCTTCGGGACTGGCCGCTCTTTTTATAGCCCTGGTCCCTTTATGGATGGTCCTCCTGGAGTGGTGGTGGCATGATACTAAAAAGCCATCCCCGGGCGTTTTTTTAGGGATCGGCATAGGTTTTTTAGGCGTGTGGCTGCTCATAGCGCCAGATTTTTGGCACCTGGGGGCCCGTGGCATTCATTTAGGCGGGGCTTTATTGCTCTTATTGGCCTCTTTTTCCTGGTCCATTGGGTCAGTGTATTCCCGCAAAGCGCCATTACCTTCATCGCCTTTTTTGTCAACGGCCATGCAAATGATAGGCGGAGGTTTTCTGCTGGTATTGATGGGGCTGGCGCAGGGAGAATACATAGGCCTTCATGGCGCAAACTTTAGTGCCAAATCCATAGCCGCGTTGATCTACCTGATCATCTTTGGTTCATGGTTCGGGCTGACCGCCTATCTGTGGCTGTTAAGGAATGCGGGTGTCGCCCGGACTTCCACCTATGCCTTTGTCAATCCGGTGGTGGCGATTTTCTTAGGATGTGTTTTTGCCGGTGAAAAGCTGGATGCGCATATGATCATCGCCGCCGTGCTTGTTTTATTTGCTGTTGTGATCATTACGATCTATCATAAAGAACCTGATACAATAAAGGTCTGATGGAAAAAATAACCAGTGTCCATAATCAGTTGATCAAGCAAGCCATAGGTCTGCGCGAGTCTCCCGGGCGGCGCGAGGCCAAGATGACCATTATCGACGGAACAAGGGAGATCATGCGGGCCCTGGAGGCCGGCGTTGCCCTGGAGAGGGTCTTCTTTGTGCAGGGACGGCAAGACCAACTGGTCAGGCAATTGTCAGGCCAAGGCATTGAGGCCATCGAGGTCAGCGCTCAGGTCATGGAAAAATTGGATTATGGACAGCGCCATGAGGGGATAGTGGCCTTGGGCCATACGCCTTACCGTGCCTTGAAGGACTTGAAATTGTCTTCGCAGCCGTTGGTCGTGGTCCTGGAGTCCCTGGAGAAGCCGGGCAATCTGGGTGCTATCTTACGGACCTGCGACGGGGTGGGGATCGAGGCGGTTTTAGTTTGTGATCCCCAGACCGATGTGTACAATCCCAATGTCATCCGTTCCAGCACCGGGGTCATTTTTAAGGTGCCGGTGGTTTGCGCGCAAGCGGAGGAGATATTTTCATTTTTAAAATCAAGGAAGATCAAAATTTGCGCCACGACGCCTGCGGCCTCAAAATTATATACCCATGCCGATTTTAAAGGGGCCTGGGCCGTGGTTTTGGGCTCTGAAGAGGCGGGCTTGTCGGATTTTTGGCTTTTGGCCGCGCATGTGACGGTCAAGATCCCCATGAATGGGATAGCGGATTCTTTGAATGTGTCGATCTCTGCGGCGGTCATCCTTTACGAGATCCTTCGGCAAAGACAGGAAGTTAAAGATGCGTTTACAAGTTTTTTTGGCCCATAATGGTGTCTGTTCCCGCCGGGATGCGATGGACATCGTCCAGGCCGGAAGGGTAAAGATCAACGGACTGATCGTCAAGGAGCCTTCGACACCGGTTGACGGCCTTGAGGAGATCACGGTTGATGGCCAACGGATAGGCACGAAAGAATATATCTGTGTCATGCTCAACAAGCCTGCGGGCTATACGACCACCAAGGATGATATCCATGCCGAGCGTACCGTGATGGAACTCCTGCCTTCGTCCATGCGGCATTTGAGCCCTGTAGGCAGGCTTGACCGTGACAGCGAGGGACTTTTATTATTGACCAATGACGGCCCTCTCGCTTTTCGCCTGACCCATCCTAAATTCCATGCGGACAAAACTTACCTGGTGCGCTTGAAAGGCGAATTGACCGTCTCCAAGCAATCCAAGATGGAAAGCGGTGTTGTCGTGGAAGGAAAAACAACCACTCCTTGCCGTATCGCGGAGGTCACGTATAATGGCTCGGAAACCACATTTAAGATCACCCTTCATGAAGGCAGGAAACGCCAGGTCCGCATGATGGCCAAGAGCGTCGGTCATCACGTCAATTATTTATGCCGCATAGCCATGGGCAAACTGCAGCTGGGATCTTTGCCCAAGGGGCAGTGGAAAATTTTAACCAAAGAGGAAATGAGACTTTTGCAATGATAACGATCACTAATTTATCCAAGAATTTCGACGAGCGCATGCTTTTGGAAAATGTTTCCTTAAGCATTTTTCCCCATGAGCGCATCGGCTTGACCGGCCCCAATGGTGCCGGCAAGTCCACCTTGTTCCAAATTATTTTAGGACAACTGGAACCGACATCAGGCGCTGTGCAGATCCAGAAAGGGACCAATATCGGTTATCTGGCCCAGGAAGCCAAATACGCCTCTGAACACACGGTCATGGATGAAATGACCTCGGGCGATGAGGAGATCCGCCGTCTGCTGGAAGAGAAGCATAAACTCGAAGATGAACATAAAGCCGACAGTAACCGTTATGGGGACATCATGGAGCAGTTGGAACATAAAGGGATCTATGAATTGGAACATAAGGCCGAGAAGATCCTTTCAGGTTTAGGCTTTAAAGAAGAGGATTTCCATAAACCTATCAGCCATCTTTCCGGAGGATGGCAGATGCGCACCCAATTGGCCAAACTATTGACCTATAAATATGACCTGATCCTGCTCGATGAGCCTACTAATTATCTGGACCTGGATGCCACCTTATGGCTTAAGGGTTACCTGGCAGGTTATGACGGTACTTTTATCATCATTTCGCATGATAAGGTCTTCCTTAACGATGTGACGAACTATACCATCATCCTGGAAGATGCCAAGATGACCAAGGTCAAGGGTAATTATGAGGAGTATGAGGAGGCCAAGGTCATCCGCAACCGTACGCTTGAGAAACAGCAGAAGGTCATTGAGCAGAAGCGCGGGCAATTGGAGCGTTTTACCGAACGTTTTCATGCCCAGCCCAACCGCGCTTCCGCAGTCCGTAATAAACGTAAAATGCTCGACCGTCTGGAAGAGATCCGCATTCCCCAGGAAAAACATTCCATCCGGGATTTTGAATTTCCGGCAACGGTGGAAAGCGGTTATAGTGTTTTGACGATGAGCAAGATCGATAAATCTTATGGCGAGAAACAGATCTATAAGGGATTGGATTTTGAGATCACCAAGGGGCAGAAATTATGTTTGGTGGGCCCCAATGGCGCCGGTAAATCCACCTTGTTAAAAATGATCGCAGGGGTCTTGGCCTTCGATTCAGGCACCCGCAAGCTTGGGCACCAGGTGAACCTGGGCTATTTTTCCCAGACCAGGCTTGATGTTTTAAATCCCACCCGCACGGTATTTGAAGAATTGATGACTGCCGTTGAGCGCAGCGTGCCCCAGGCCCAGGCGCGAACCTTGCTTGGTGTATTTAATTTCAAGGGGGAAGATGTCTTTAAACCGGTGCGTGTTCTGTCCGGAGGCGAGAAAAGCCGTTTGATCCTGGCCAAGCTTTTGATCAATCCTCCTAATTTCATTTGCCTGGATGAACCTACCACCCATTTGGACATAGACGGGGTGGAGGCCCTGACCAGCTGTTTTCAGAAATACGAAGGGACCCTGTGTTTTATCAGCCATGACCTTTTTTTCGTCAAGAATATCGCCAATCACATTGTAGAGGTCGTCCCGGGCCAGCTTAAAAATTATCATGGCAGCCTGGACTATTATTTAGAGAAAAAGGCAGGGGCCTTGCCGGAGCATGGCCTCCAGAAGTCCGGCAAGTCTTCAAACCATTCCGAGAATAAAAAACAAAATCCGCAGGAAGATGCCAAGAACCTACAATTAAAAGATGCTCAGCGGCGCCATACCCAGGCGCTCAAACGCCTGGAAGAGATCAAAAAAGAGACCCGGGCCCTCGAAGCCGAAGGCAAACAGCTGGAAACAGAGAGTTACGTGAAGTCGCGTTTTTTAAGTGAAGCCTTTGGCCGCGATCCCAACATGATCAAGGAATACGGCATCCGCTTAAAAGGGATCCAGCAGAGGATACGTGAGATCAAGGTGAATTTAGATCAATTACAAGAGGAAAAGAACAATATCAGTAAATGACAGCGGATCATATGAATTTAAAAAAACTTGGTTTTATGGCGGTCCTTTTATGCCTGTCCGGCTGCCATGTCCTTGACCATCTTGGCCAGCTCTCGGTCTTGGGGGATTATTCCAGGGAAAAGGACAATCAGGGCCGGCTGATCAAGTCTAATGACGCGAATTATGATGCCTTGGTCAAAGCCATTGACCTGGGCCGTATACGCGATTACAAAGACGAGGCTTCTATCCTTCATTCCTTTGGTGAGCCTATCCTTAAAAAAGGCCTGGTGGACGGCGTGCAGCGTTGGCTTTACCGCTATGCCATTTATAAGACCGCTAAGACCAAGGTGTATGTATATTTTGACCGGTATGGTAAAATGATCAAATGGGAGAAGGAACCATGTCCCTCATTCTTTTAGGGGCCGTTATCATTGTGGCGATGATCGCTGCCATGGCCGTGCTGGCCGTGGTGATGCGCAAACAGATCACCCAGGAAATGCGCCAGGCCCAGGAGCAGATCCGGGAGACCGCCCGCTCTCAGATGGAGCTTTCCCAGTCAGAGGCGGCCGCGCAATTGGAAATGCGCAAACAAGCCATTGAACATACGGTCGCTGGGCTTAAGGAAGAGTTAAGCAAATACCAGCAAATGCTGCGCGCCTCCGAAGAAGGGAGCGCCCGCAAATTCGGAAGCATCGAGAACGAACTCAAAAATGCTTCCAAGGCCACTCAAGGTTTGGTGGAAACCACCGTCAAATTGAATAATATCCTGGGTAATGTCAAATTACGCGGGCAATGGGGCGAGCGCATGGCGGAAGACATCATCCGTTACGCGGGTCTCATCGAAAACGTCAATTATCTCAAACAAAGCGTCAATACCAACCTCACTAAACCTGATTACACCTTTCTGCTTCCACAGGGTCAATGTATCAATATGGATGTGAAATTCCCTTTGGATAATTATCTTCAAATGGTCAATGCCACAGAGGAGATGCAAAGGGCGGTCTTTGAAAAGGAATTCATCAGGAACGTCAAGGACCGTATCAAAGAGATCCAGAACCGCGATTATATCAATCCGTCGGAAAATACCCTTGATTTTGTCCTGCTTTTTATCCCTAATGAGCAGGTCTTTGGCCTTATCCAGGAAAAGATGCCGGATGTGATGGATTTCGCCCTGAAGCAAAAGGTGGTGCTCTGCTCGCCCTTTACCCTTTATGCCATGCTGAGCATTGTCCGCCAGGCACATGAGCATTTCCGTTTTGAAAAAGATATCAAGAAGGTCATTGATCTGATCGAAGGGTTTACCAAGGATTATGAATTGTTTAAGAACCGCTTTGTCGATCTGGGGACCTTGATCGGCAAGCTGGGCAGTCAATATACGGACATCAACGACAAGAGCTTCAAGCGTTTGGACGCCAAGATCCAGCGTATCGAAGACCACAAAAAGGGCCAACAGATCCCTTCGGGCTTGGGGTTAGAAGGGCCGGTGGTCACTCCGCAGAAGGATTTGATCGATGCAGGTTAAAGAGGGCGCGCTAAAAGCGTTTTTCGGTGACGAGCATCTCATGGCTTTGATGAGCGATGCTTCGATCAATTTTATGCCGACGGATTTTGATGCGCCCCTGACCGCTGAACAGCGCGTTTATTTGAAAAGAGAATTTGACCTTGATGTCCCAAAGGTTTTTTGGCGTAAACAGGTCCACAGCAACGACGTGCTCGTTGCCCGGGGAGGGGTGGATGGCTCCAAAGATCGTCCTGATGCCGATGCCTGTATCACCGATGAAAAAGACCTTCCCATTGCCATACGGACAGCGGACTGTGTGCCGGTATTTATTTTTGACGGCCGGCGCCGTGCCATAGGCCTGGCCCATGCAGGCTGGAAGGGGACTTATAAGGGGATCGCCGCCAGGACCATCCAAAAAATGCATGAGCAATTTTCCTGCCGGACCTCTGACTTAAAGGTTTTTTTGGGGCCCAGCATCCGGGAATGTTGTTATCAGGTAGGTGAAGAGTTCCGCGCGTTTTTCCCTTCTTATATCAAAGAAAGGCAAGGCCGGCTTTATGCGGACATGATCAGCGCCAATCTTGATCAGCTTCTGCAGGCGGGGATACGGCGGGAAAACATGAGTGACAGCGGCCTATGCACGTGTTGTGATAAGGATTATTTTTCTTTCCGCCGCGACGGCCAGAAAGCCGGCCGCATGATATCTTTAATGATGCTTAAATGATATGAAAACAGCGCACATCGTTATTTTGGTCACTGCCAAGGACAAAAAGGAGGCCTCCAGGATCGCTCGGGGCCTGCTGGAAGCTAAATTGATCGCCTGTGCCAATATCATCGACGGTCTTCGATCGATGTTCTGGTGGCAGGGCAAGATCGATTCGTCCAGGGAAGTGTTGCTGGTTTTAAAGACCCAACATAAATTATTCCCAAAAGTTTGCGCCAAGGTCAAATCCCTGCACAGTTACCAAACCCCGGAGATCATTTCTCTTCCTATCATCAACGGCAGCAGGGATTACTTGAAATGGATCGATTCCTCCGTTCTATAATCGTAGCGGTCATCTTTTTGTTCATATCCTGCCCATTTTCCTTAGGCATGAGCAATCTGTCTAACCAACGAAGCGTTTTGATAGGGAAGAAAGCGCCGGATGCTGATCTGCCAAGGACAGATGGGACAACAGGAAGCGTTATCGCGTCAAGGTACGGTAAAAAAACGATCCTGGTTTTCTGGGCCACCTGGTGCCCGCATTGCTATGAAGATCTAGGTTCCATTAATGATAACCTTGCCGCCATTGAACAAAAAGGCATTGAGATCATCCTGGTGGATATGGGGGAGAGTGCGCAAGTGGTGAAGGATTATTTCAAGCGCCGCCAGATGAAATTGTCCTGCTTTGTGGATGAAGGCAGCGATCTGATGGGGGCATACCATTTGGTCGGCGTGCCGACCCTGATATTCATCGATCAAAGAGGTATTATCCGCTTTGTCACCCATGAATTCCCCGCCGATTACCAAGTTTATTTTAACTCTTAGCCCTCCTAAAGTATTTAATTCTTAAATTTTTTATCTATATTTAGATAAAAATTTTTATTATTCGTCGACAAATAATTAAGAAAGCGATTTCTTTAAACCCCTACCCGTATCTTGTTTCCTCTATATATATAAGCCATACTTTAAATAGTATGAGACGAGCCCCATTTGTCCATATATTTATCTTGATAGCTTTTTTATTCAATACTTTTGGGCCCCTTCCCGGCCTTTATGCCCAAGAGTTTAGGCTTCCGGTCCCTGGGGCCCTGGTACATTTAAGTTCCCCTCTCGAGCCTCCCTTGTTGAAAGGGATAAAGATCCATCCTGATAATCCATTCCGTTTTGATTTTATCTTAGACAAGGGAAACGCAACTTCTTCTCAACAAGAACAACTTAAACAAGAAGCCTTCAAACTAATCAAATACTTTTTAGCCAGCCTGACCATTCCAGAAAAAGACCTTTGGGTCAACCTATCACCTTATGAAAAAGACCGCATCATCCCTCAAAGTTTTGGGCTTACTGAAATGGGGCGAGATCCCTTGGCGGAAGATTACATGCTCAAGCAGATCACCGCATCCTTGATCTATCCTGAATATGAAGTGGGCAAGAAATTTTGGAAGCGCGTCTATGCAGAGGCAGCCAGGCGGTATGGGACGACCAATGTGCCGGTTAATACGTTTAATAAAGTGTGGATAGTCCCTGAGAAGGCCGTAGTCTATGAAAATGCCAAGGCAGGGACAGCCTATGTGGTGGAAAGCAAGCTTAAGGTCATGCTGGAGCAGGATTATCTCGCCATGCAAAAAGGTGACAGGTACATTATTAAAGACAAAAATGCACCTGTCACCTTTTTGAAGAATACAAGCGCCCTCGGCAGTCAGATCGTCCGCGAAATAGTCATCCCTGAACTTACCAGGGAAGTCAACGAAAACAAGAACTTCGCCCAGCTTCGCCAGGTCTATAACAGCCTTATCCTTGCCACTTGGTACAAGAAAAAGATAAGGAGCAGCATTTTAGAACAGATATATACGGATAAGAATAAAACAGCCGGTGTTCAATATACGTCCACTCTTATTCCCGCCCAAGAGAGGATCCAATTCAAGAATGACGTAGAGGGTCTGTATCAGGAATATTTAAAAGCTTTTAAGAAAGGTGTTTATAACTATATCAAAGAAGAGATTGATCCTGTGACGCAGGAAACCATCCCCAGGAAATATTTCTCAGGAGGGATTGGTTTTTCTGCCGGAGGCCAAGCGGGAGAATTAGGGATCAAAGAGACCATACAACCGGCAAACCCACGCCAGGTCGTAAGGGCCATTGAAGCCATGGGAGCTGACCGCGCCATGCGGGTTGAGGCGGGCGTTGCAGATACGGAAAACAAGAACATCTCGTTGGCCCAATTATACGAGCAATGGAAGAAAAAATTAGCAGAAGATCCGGATTTCTTAAAAAAGATGATGTTGCCGAAGTTCGTTGAAAACCCCAAGGATGTTTATTCCTTTAAAAAAGTTGAGGGCATTGATAAAGCAGGTCTTCTGAAGTTGGTCAGAGGGCCGGTCCTCAGGCAGGAAGACCTTCCCCAGCAATATATGCCTCAAGGATTCGATGATCTTGTGAAAACGGCCCGAGAGAACAATGGGACAACCATCGAGCAATTAAATTCCATGGTGAGTTCTTTATTCGACGGTCATCCCCCAAAAGGCTTAGAGAATCTTAAAGAGAATGATCGAAGGATAGGGTTATTCCTAAAATTTGTAGCTTTTATTGATCAGCAGGCAGGGCTTGAGAGAGAGGATGGGATCGACAATTTATATTTGCCCCGTGATATGGGATTTGGCTGGCTCGTAGAACGTGCCCTGTCAGCTGTCAGGGGAAGAATACGCTCGCCGTCGATGTTTTATTTAAGCCGTGCTTCGCTTGAAGGCGGGTATGGTGCAATTAAGTCGGTTCTAAACCAGGCCATAGCCGCTTATGGCGGTTCATTTAGTAAAGCCAGTGAGAATCGAGTATTTTGGATCGAATTGAGGAACAGGTTGATCGGTGATGAAGACACCCGGCCGATTGTCATAAAAGTCCTTGGTGAACTAAAAAGGACAGGGATTTTGCAGCAGGGGCGTTCCTTGCGTGTGATCGATACAGGATATGGGACCTTCCCGTCATTTTTCAGGGCTATTTTGACAGTGGACGAATTAGGAAGCATCCCTGATGCCCAAGTCAGAGGTATTTACTCGAGTGACAAAGATATTTTACCTCCCCAAGCGCGCGATCTGGTCATTAGTAATTCGGTTAATCAGCGATTGGAGAAGCTTTCATTTTCCAAATGGCGTTTGCTTGTCAGAAGAATCTTCGGCGGTGCAACGCAAGATGAAACCAGTATCATTGATTCTCTGATGGATGCTTTTGATGTTAAAGATAAGTTCACCCATCCTTTCTTTTTTGACGAAAACACCAATCAGATGATAGCCCAAACAGGAGAGGCAAGAAAAGAAGCTGAGGCCACCCAGTTGATGGTGGTTTATGCGACGCTTGCCTATCAGAAGATGATTAAAGCGGCGGAGGGAAAACTGCGTTCCCAGGTTTCCCCGGAGGCCTTGCATCAATTGGCTAAGGACACGGTTTATGGACATATCAATGATCTGGTGACGCAATATTTTGTTAAGGACGATATTCAAGCATGGACATCCCCCGGGAGATTGAATTTGTACATTGACAGAAAATGGCAGGAGGCCAACATAGCCGGATTTAAAGAAAGTAGCCTCAAGGTCAAATCAGATTATTTTAGAAAAGCTATTGATAATGATTTCAATCAATTCCAAATGAAGGAAGTATTCGTTCCTAAATTCGATATGATGCCCAAGAATATTGCCATTGAGCCAATTCAATTTAAAACATTTAATTTTGGTGAACTCAAATTCCTTTTTTCAAACTTAGCTATTTTGACTGATAATCAGCGATGGGCGCTGTTAAGACCCTTCTTGATACAAATCCAGATATCAGGCAATGGCGCATATTCATTAGGGGTCCAACAGAATGTTCACCTTTCAATTTTAAATAAAGACGGCAAGATTTTCGGAAAAAATAATTTTAAAGCGCCATTTTTGGTGAACCGTAGAAAGGACGGGACCGTTGACATTGTGATCCCTGGGAATCTATATGATGAAATAAATCTAAGGCCTGAATTTAAACAGACTTTTGCCGCCACCCTTGAATTTTTGTTGAAGTTTTCCCAAGCTGAAGACCATCTGGTATCGGTTGATGCATTAAAAACCAGGAGTTTCTCCCTGGGTGTCGATCTCAACCAGGTTGAAATGTTCTTTGATTTCTTAAGGGAGATTTATTCAAAGGAAGAAAATCCCATTAAGCTCAAAGGCAATACTCCTGCTACGCCGGTATTTTATCCTAATATGCAACATGGGGTCCAGAAGGCGGAGTCTTCAGAAACCATAAAACCGGCCGGTGAAAATGATAAGGCGATGAAGGCAAAACAGGATCTTCAATTATTGAGGAGCTTATCAAAGGTTCATTTACAAGAGTTGATGGAGATCCGTCAAAGACAATCAAATTGGATAAGGGGCAAGTGGCGAAAAATTGTTAGCTTCGGGCTTACATTCGAAAGCTTGCGAAATAAATCAAAAATGCAGGCACTTAAAGTGACCCAGAGTGAAGAAAGCCGTGAGTGGGGGGTTTATTTTTATACAGGGAAAACAGGGCTCTCCCCCATCGGGAGGCGTTCATCCATCGTCTTTGAACTTACGGATACTTTGCCAAGAATCTCTGATCTCAATGCCCCTAAGATTGGAGAAGTTTATTCTGCTGCAAACAGTAACATCGTGCTGGCCTGGCGGTATGTTGATTTAAGAATATTTAAGCCAAGCCGGGTTCTTGTTGAAGGGGGAGAGGATAATGTCGAAATGGTAAAACGCCAATTGGATAGCAGCGGGATCAATGTTCCAGTTGAAGCAAGAGAGCCGACGACACTTAATCCTAAGGCCCTCTATCGTAGTGTGCCGTTTGAGGCTTTAGCGGATATCATGGAAACACATGCTTTAAATAGCAATGGTGAGATTGGGATCAATCGCTCTATGGAGAATTATCTTACAGGAAGGATCAAGAATACAAAATTTGGGGATTTAATCCGGGCCATTTATGCATTGAAGAATGAGAACATTGAAGCCACAGGGCCAGAGGATCGGGCCATGAAGGCAGAGGACTTGGGTCAGACGCTTTCGTCTTTAAAGAGGGATGTCGTCAGATCATTATTGGTGCCAGCGGTTGCTTTTGGTATATCTCAAGCCGTCGCCTCAGGTGCTCAGTTTTCAGAAACCACACTTCCTTATGGCTACGATCAGCATTTAGTTAGGACTGAAAGAGGAGATAGCATCGAAAGCATCATCCAAGAAATTGAAAAACGCCGGGGAATAGCAAGCAGTCTTTTTAGCCCTCAAGATATCAAGAATATAGCGGCTGAAATAATGAAAAAGAACAGGGTTGTCATCAAAAATGGCAGTTTGGTGCCGGGACAGGATCTGGATATAGAATCCGGCTTGCATGTTTTGTATGCGATTTTAGATTTAAATGCACATCATATGTTAGGCGCCTTCAAGCTTTCCGCAGGTGATCGTCATGCAACGGTTTATTTACTGGCTAAAGACGACATAGATACAGGGGCTTACACCGTGGATGGCATGATCGTTATCAACGTGGGATCGCATACCAATTTACTTTCTCTCATAAGAAAAGACATGACCAAGGCCAAGTTCAATGTGGTGGGTGCGCTGGAACAGGAGGATTATGGCAAATTGACCGACAGCCAGATAATTTTATCTGAAATGGTTGCGACCGTGAGCCATGAGTTCAGTGGACATGAGGGCACGATGGATGAGATCAAGAGAGGCGTGGTCAGATTATTTTCACTTCCTGTCACTAGTGATGATTACTTGGCAACCCATGAGATCTCAGGAGAATTAGCAGAGATTGCCGGAGCGGTCGATCCACGCATCCCCTTTGCCAGGAATGTGTATTTGGGGCATGATCTTTTTTATATGGCTGACACCCCCCATGCTGTTGCAGGAGCTATCCTTTCCGGAAGGATGCTTACTAAATTGCATTTTAAGGCTTATGTCCTTCAACATGAAAAAGACAACAAGGATAAAGATCAGAAAGCTCCGAGACCGGTCAATGAAGGCGATCTTAGCTCCAAGATCATAGAGGACCTTAAACGCTCCGGCGTAGTGGATCAGCAAGGTAATATCGTAAAGTTCCCGATCTTTGAAAATCCCGATGAGTTTAAGTTAAAAGGCAAGTATTCTAAAACGGACTGCGGCAAGATCTACAGGTCTCTTTTACATATCTATAATTCGCATTTATGGCAGGTTTTGGATGATTACGAAAAAGGTCAATGGACAAAAACTATTAATAATAATTTTAGGACCTTTTTATTAGATGAAAGAATGCGTAAAGTGGTGGCCAAAGCAGCCAATGCCGTTCATAAGGACATCTATGGGATCAGTATCCCTTCCTTGAGGCCTGATTTGATCCCTGACAGTATACGGGAAAGGATCATTAAGGAATATTTTCCCAATGAAATAAAGGCCCCGGAATCTCAGAAAAAGGCCTATCACGAAGTTATTAAGAAAGTCATTGCTGAAAAAGACCAGGCGATGAAAGCGACGGCAGAACCGAAATCAGTGACGATCGGCAACAGAACAATGACCTATAAGGAATATCAACAATGGATCGCAAAAGGTGTTAAAGGGACAGGGTTCACTTATGAGGAAGCCAAGGATTGGTACATTTCTAAGATTAAAGAAAATATCATGCTTCCCATGGGATTTTGGGACAATGAAGTTACAGCCAGGAATTATCTGCTGGCTGTTTTGGACAGTATCGGCGATGACAATGTTGATGATAAAGGTAAATTCGAGGCAGCTCGCAGGACAGGCGATGTTAAGACGATGGCAGATCTATATAGAAAATATGTGCTTGATTATAAAGTGACAGGTGGGGCAAAATTGCCTGACGGTCAAATAGGGTTCTTTAGGCAAAAAGGCGGTGTGGCTGGGTTGATGGTGGCAGCCAGCCATCCGAAGCCATTTTTAGAAGCTCAAAATAAACCGTCGGCATTGGTAAAATTTGCCTTGCCTGAACTTGTTGATCAAAGTGATCCGGATGCGTTACGTATATGGGAGATCGAATACTCTTGGGATGATCCTGAAATTTCTCAGGATGCGATCCTTTATGCTCTGGATCCGTTACACGACGGGCAAGGCAAGACATTTAAAGAATTTCGTTTAGCGCATAATGTCAAGGGGATGGCCGATATATACAGAGCCGAAGTTATTGGTTATAAAGCAACGGACAGGAAAAGATTTACAAATGGACAAATAGGGTTTTTCAGGGAAAAAGGCCGTTTGGCGGGGTTAATGGCCTCCGTTAAACCGAAACTTTTTTTAGAAAAGCAAAATAGCCCGGCGGCCTTGTTAAAATTTGCTTTGTTTGAATTGGTCGACCAAAGCAATCCTGATGCGTTACGTTTAAATGAGATCGCTAAAGATGCGGCCTTGACCAGTACAGGCGGTATCGATCTGACCCCTGCCAACATGAATTTACAAACACAAAATTCCAATGGTGATATCAAATTCCATCTTGATCCAGTAATGCTGGCGCAGCTAAAGAACACACCCGGGTTTGTGCCGGTGATCATCAATATCCAGCCAATGACAGATTTGCGTCAATTTTTAGGTCTTCAGGAGAATTTGTCTGCAACAGCAGCGTCCGTTTAATTCCCGGAGGCTTGATGTTTGATCTTGCTTTGGACGTTGGCTTTGGTCCGCAGTTGCATCATGAAAGAAATGAGCTCTTGATTGCGTTTTTCGGCGCTCTGCATTTGCCGGAAATTTGCTTTGTCCGATTCAAATTGGGCATCCGGCGGTTTCTCCATTTTCTCCAGATAAATGATGGCCGGCCCCTGGGAAGTTGAAATGACCCCGCTTAACTTTTTATCGGCCTTAAGCTCATCAGCTTCCTGTTGAAATTCCTGGATCAAGCCCGAGTTGGCAATGTAGTCGCGACGGCCAAAAGCAGGTGTTTCTTCGGCCTTTAAACCAAGCTCAGCAGCGGCTGTTTTAAAGTCTTTGGTCTTCAAGGCTTCGGTCAGGTGTAAAAGGGCCTTATCAGCTTGCGGCTTGGCCAGGCCGAATCCCTTCTCTATTAATACAGCCTCTTTGACTTGGGGCTTGATATCCTGCAAAGAGGGGATAGAGGGGTCTTTTTTATCCTTAAGCTCTACGATCTGCCAGCCGTCCGGCACTTCCAGGGGAGGTGAGTATTGGCCTGGTTTCATGGCAAAGAATTTTTCGATATAGTCTGGATTGGAGGCAAAGGTCAAAATGGGCTGGTCCTGGGTAAAAGCTGCCGAAGTCTTCATGTCGAGTTTCAATGATCTGGCAACAGCGGCAAAATCAGAACCAGGTGTCAATTCCTTGGCCAGGGTATCGATGGCGGCCCTGTCCTTGGATTGCACATAATTAAGGACAATGCTCGCAGGCACGCGGAACTGCTCCTGGTGCTGGTTGTAGTATGCTTTTATTTCATCGTCGCTGACAGAGCCGTTCTTGGCAAAATCCGCCGCATTGAACAGCACATATTGCAAGGTGATCTTTTCATTGCGCTTTTGATATTCTTTCTTCAAGGCGGCATCGCTCAACGTCTCTTCAGGGGCCACTTCTTCCAGCATCTTTTTAATGATCAGTTGCTTGCGCACGCCTTCTTCAAAATCGCGGGTGGGGCGGTCAAAGATGCTGGGGTTTTGGACGATCTCTTCATAAAGCGTCTGGTCGAATTGCCCTTCCCTTTGGAAATAGGGCAGAGAGGCAATATAAGCCACCACGTCCTGGTCATGGACCTGAATATCACGTTTTTGGGCTTCTTTAAGCAGGACCAGGCGGTCCCAGGTCTCCTGTTCCAGGTCAAGCCTGCTGCCTTTTTTAAAAAAGGCATCGCCGTAGATCCTGATGGCCTGATCGCGGGCATCGGCATAGGCTTGCTGAAAGTCCTTGAGGCTGACGTTGCGGCCGTAGATGGTGCCGGCACTATTAGTGGTGTTATCGATGCGGTAGGCGGTACCGAAAACACCGAAAGACAGGATGATAACGACAGCAATGATCCAAAGGATAGTTTTATTGACGCCTTTTCTGCGCAAGATACCAAGCATAATGACCTCGAAGGAGTAAGGAAATTGTTGAAAGCGGTCATTATAGCTAAGTCCCGTGGGATTTACAATAAAATAACTTTACATCTCAGGAATAGGGGGCTATAATCTGCGTTCATTGATCCAAGAAAATTTATTTTATGCACGAGCAAAAAGGGAGCAGTCTGTTGAAAAAATTAAAATTAGGATTGCCCAAAGGCAGCCTGCAGGACGCCACCGTGGCGCTTTTTGAGAAGGCGGGATTTAAGGTGACGGTTTCCAGCCGTTCGTATTTCCCCCAAATTGACGACGATGAGATCGACCCTGTTCTTTTGCGCGCCCAGGAAATGTCCCGTTATGTGGAGGATGAAACCCTGGATTGCGGCATCACCGGCGCCGATTGGATCGATGAAAATTCTTCTGATGTAACGTCCCTTTCCGAGCTTTTATACGCCAAACAGACCAGCAACAAGGTCCGTTGGGTCCTGGCCGTGCCCGAGGCTTCCGCCATTCATTCGGTCAAGGACCTGCAAGGCAAGAAAATCGCCACGGAAGTGGTCAATGTCACCAAAAAATATTTGGCCAAGCACAAGGTAGAGGCTCATGTGGAATTCTCCTGGGGTGCCACCGAAGCCAAGGTGGCCACGGGTCTCGTGGATGCCATTGTTGAGCTTACTGAAACAGGATCGTCGCTGCGCGCCAACAAGCTGCGTATCGTCGATACCTTGTGTGAATCCACCACCCAGTTCATTGCCAATAAAAAAGCCCTGAAGGACCCCTGGAAGAAAACCAAGATGGAGCAGATCATCCTGCTTTTGAAAGGCGCCTTGCATGCCAAGGGCATGGTGGGCCTTAAGATGAATGTGCAGCGCAAGAATTTGGATAAGGTTTTAAAATCGGTCACAGCCCTGCGCAACCCGACCGTCTCGCCCCTGGTGAATGACCAGTGGGTGGCTTTGGAGACGGTCATTGATGAAAGCACGGTACGCAAGATCATCCCGGCCCTCAAAGAAGCAGGGGCCGAGGGGATCATCGAATACTCTCTTAACAAGCTTATCTTTTAAGGAAAAACTATGCCCTGCGGAAGAAAAAGAAAACTGATCAAGATCAGGACCCACAAGCGTAAGAAATTACGCAAAGCCTTACGCCATCTCAAAAAGAGAGCAACGCGTTAATTTTGGGAGGCAGAGTATGTTTGGGGGACGACACCTGCTTTGCGCCTTTGCGCAAGGCTTGGTACTACTGTGTAGCTCTGCTTGGGCCGATCCCATAGATACAAAGTCCCAAGGCCTGGCCCATTACATGATGGCCGTTTATGATGACCTCAACGGCCAGAGCGCCCAAGCCACAAGCGAATATCAGCAATCCATCAAATTTGATCCCGCGCAAACCGCCCCCAGATTAAAACTGGGAGCCGATTACATACGCGCAGGCCAGTTCAATAAAGCCATCGTCCAGCTCAAAGAAGCAGCACACCTTTCCCCTCAGGAATCACGGGCCCATTATTTGCTGGCCATGATCTATGCCGCCCAACATAATGATGATCTGGCTGCGTCGGAATATGAGGTCGTTCTAAAGAATGCCGGCCGGGATGATCCTTCCAATGCAGATGCGTTCTTATATTTAGGCCAATTGTATTATGCCGAAGGGAAATTGCCCCAAGCCATTGAGCAGTTATTAAAACTCGTGCAACTTGAGCCGGCCAGTCCCACAGGGTTTTTTTTATTGGGATCGGTTTATGCAGAAAGCCATGAGCAGCCCAAGGCCATTGACGCCTTCCGGGAGGTCTTGCGGATCGATCCGGAAAACAGCGAGGCGCTTAATTCCCTGGGTTATACCTATGCCGAGGCCGGTATCCATTTGGATGAGGCCGTCAGGATGGTGGGCCGTGCTCTTGAGATCGACCCTGCCAACGGCGCTTATTGGGACAGTTTGGGCTGGGCCTTTTATAAAAAAGGGATGCTGCCCCAAGCCTTGGCGGCCCTGCAGAAGGCGGAGAGTTATATCGCCGACAAGGTCCTGGATGACCATATCGGCGATGTTTATAAAGCCATGAAACAATATCCCCTGGCCCGGCAATATTGGAACAAATCCCTGAGCCTGGACGCTAAGCAGGTGTTAGTCCGGCAAAAAATCAAAGACCTGGAAAAATGCATCGCCTCACAGTCCTCTCACCAGCTAAATTAAATCTTGTCCTTGATGTCCTGAACAAAAGGCCCGACGGGTTCCATGAGCTCAGGACCATCTTTGAGCGTATCAGCCTGGCTGACCGGATCACCTTATCGCGTAACAAAATAAATAAAATAACCATCCAGTGCAGTCATCCTCATGTGCCGCGTGACTCCCGTAACCTGGCCTTTAAGGCAGCAGCCATGTTGTCCCGCGATTTCTCCATTTCTGAGGGGGTGGATATCGCCATTATTAAAAATATTCCGGTGGCTGCCGGCCTGGCCGGCGGTTCCAGCAATGCCGCAGCGGTTTTATGGGGCTTAAACCGTTTGTGGACATTAGGTTTAAGCCGCGCCCAATTAGCCGGCTATGCCGCGCGCCTTGGCAGTGACGTGGCCTTCTTTTTATACGATGCGCCCTATGCCCTGGGTGAGGGGCGGGGAGAGCTGATAAAACCCTTAAATATAAAGACCAAATTATGGCATCTGCTT
>CAZFON010000007.1:0-15849 GCA_964520185.1 uncultured Planctomycetales bacterium
GGCAGGTAATACGTTTAAGGCCACCTCAAAACCAGTGCTTATCGGTACGGCGGTGGTGGGAGCAACAACCTTGATCTTTTCCACCATCATGATCCTGACCCACGGTCTGACGGTGCACATTGAGAACCTTTCGTTGTTATATCCGCCGTTCTTGTTGGGGCTCTTAAGCGGGGGAGCGGTGATCTACTGGTTTACCGGCGCCTCCAACCAGACTGTCACAACAGGTGCGTATCATGCGGTCCAATTCATCAAGTCGCATATTAAGCTGGAAGGCGCGAACAAAGCCTCCAAGGCAGACAGCACCAGGGTTGTGGAGATATGTACGATCTTTGCCCAAAAAGGCATGATCAATCTTTTCATGACCATCTTTTTTACCACCCTGTCCTTTGCCTGTTTGGATCCGTATTATTTTATCGGGTATCTTATCTCCATAGCCATTTTCGGCTTGTATCAAGCCATTTTCATGGCCAATGCCGGTGGCGCATGGGACAATGCCAAAAAGCTTGTCGAGGTTGTTTATAAGGAAAAGGGCACTGAAGTGCATGCAGCCACTATCATCGGAGATACCGTAGGCGATCCTTTTAAGGATACGTCTTCCGTGGCCCTTAATCCAACCATCAAATTCACGACTCTTTTCGGACTCTTGGCCATTGAGATTGCCATTGGTTTAAGCCGCAACGTGGATACGGTCTTGGCGATCATCTTTTATCTCATTGCCGTGGTGTTCCTGTTACGTTCCTTTTATGACATGCGCATTGACAGTAAGCGTATAAAATGAGAAAATCTTTTAGGAGGTTGATATGAAAATCGGTAAAAATAATTCCAAGGCTAAAGCCCCCAGCAAAAAAGCCGTTGTTTTGACCCCGGAGGAAATTCATTCCGCTATAGAACTCAAAGCGTATGAATTATATCTGGACCGTAACGGCGCTCCCGGTGACCCGGTTGAAGACTGGATAAAGGCCAAGGAAGCTGTCCTCAAAAGTCTCTCCTAAATCTGGTTGCCCTTGTTCTTGAGTTGTGGTACTTTTATCCCATGGCAGACCAAGACAACAAAGATAAAAAACAGGATGATCGGTTTCTACGCACATTACTGATATCTGTAATTTGCGTCCCGCTGATCTTCTGGCTGTTATACAACGCCTACCAAAAAAAAGAGGAATCCACCAATAGAGTCACTGCCTGCGCGCAACAATGCATTGCCCAAGATTATGCGGGCTATGATTTTCAATGGCCTATATTTTCAGGCCCGAAATGCACTTGCCTGGGGGCCCGCCAGTAACTATTGATGGTGAGAAAAACATTTCAAAACATATTTCTGTTGTTGGGATCTGTTGCTTTTTGCGTATTGCTGTTTGAAGGCACGGTCCGGTTCTTTGTCAAACCTTCTCCCGGTTGTTACGGGGTATTATTCCAGGCTCAACTGCCGCCATTTACACTGAGACCAGGGGATCAATTGTTCTTCGATTATAATCACCCAGAAGGTTTGTTGGGCCTGTCCAGGGGCGATTTGTGGGGGATCGAGAGGGAGGACCCGGTATTGGGCTTTGCGCCCCAGGAAGAGACCGTGTCGCTCAATAGCTGGTGGCAGTCAAATAATCTAGGCGCCAGGGCCCAGGAGGATGTCACCAAAAATATTCCTTTTGGACAGCGGCGGGTCATGATTTTCGGTGATTCCTATACCAATTGCAGCAGGGTCCCTCTCCAGATGACTTGGCCATTTTTCTTGAATCAGGAGAGCAAAAACATAACATTCCTGAATTTTGGTGTTGACGGCTACAGTATGGGTCAATGCCTTTTAAGGTTCGAAATCGTAAGAAAGAAAATTGATTATGACATGGCTATATTGGTATTTGACCCGTCGGAAGATCTATGGAGAGATATTAATGTTTTTAGGCAGTTAAATGGCTGGTTTAATTATCCGTTGTTGCCTAGATTTGTTGTTGAGCATCATCAATTAACATTAGTCAAAAGCCCCTATAAAGATTATTGGGATTTCCTTAGGGAAAACAAGGACCGGCCCAGTGACCGTTTCAAGGAACATTTGCGGGCTTATGACAGGTTTTATTTTAATTCTAAATATGAAGCGCCTTCTTTTTGGGGCAGCAGCGTCTTGTATAAATTGATCGCAAGATCCGTTTATCTTTCCCAAAGCGCCCGTTTATGGAAGGACATGTGGCGGCCTGACTCGGAAGCCATGACGGTTTCCCTTGGTATATTTGACAGGTTTGCCAAGGACGTAAAACAAGATGACAGGAAGTTTGTTGTTGTTTTATTCCCTACTAAAGATGACATTGTCAACTTTCGTAATGACCGTTCATTCCGGGACCGGTGGAATAAAATATTTTTTGCCATTGAAAAAAAGGGACTTATCTGTATAAATTTAATGGATGGTTTTGTGAACATGGACCCGGGGGATCTTGACACAGGCTTGGATGGCGGGCATTATGGCCCTCATACAAACAAAACGATCGAGAAGTTATTGTGGCCTAAGCTGAAAGTTTTAGGGTTAATGTAGGATAGGGGAGGGCATATGTTTCGTAAGCATTTAATCTGTTTTTTGATATCATTTTTTGTTGGAGGGGCCCTTGTTCTTGCTCAAGAGGACGATTTACAGTCAAGCGTGGATTATAAAGTCAACAAGATGCAAAAGGTGTTGGCATTAACAGACAGCCAAGCCATTGCCATAAAGCCTATTATCAAGAATTACGTAAGTAAGCGGATGGCTTTTATGCAAGAAACGCAGGGTCAGGGGATCGTTGACCATGTGGCAGTCAAAGCCACGTTAAAGCAGTTAAGGGACAATGAATATCAGCAGTTGGGCAAGGTTTTAAGTCAAGATCAGCTGAAGAAATGGATCAATAAGGAAACGTTAACGGCGGCGCTTAATCCTGATAGCGGGCAGGCCTTGGTTGACGACGGCCCGGTTTTGACAACTGAAGGAGCCAACTTTAAGTTTTAATAAAACAGGGATTAATAAAAGTTTTTGCTCGTTTTTGACACGTTTTATGGTATAGTATCCACTTCAAAATAAACTGCTACCCCTAGTCCATCAAGGGGTTGGGACAAAGGTATTAAAATTTTATAATCATTAACTAATCCAAATTTAATAGATATATAATTAAAATACTTACTTAATTGAGCAAGGGCTCTTTTACAATGGGCAAAAGACGGGTTGTTATCACGGGTTTGGGCGTAGTTGCTTGCAACGGTATTGGCCGCGATGCATTTTGGGAGGCCAATAAGCAAGGCCGTTCAGGTGTTTCCAAGATCACTGTTTTTAACACCGATGCTTTTGATGTCAAAATAGGCGGAGAAATAAGGGATTTTGACCCTGCCCAATATATGCCTGCGGATGTGGCCAAGAGGGTCGACAGGTTTGTCCATTTTGGCTTAAGTTGCACGGACATGGCCATGAAAGACAGCCGCTTGGATTTAGAGAAGGAGGACAAGCGCAGGATCGGAGCTGTTATCGGTTCTGGTCTGGGAGGCATGTTATTTCATGAAGAACAGATAGTGGCGATCCTTGAGAAAGGCGCCAATCGGATCAATCCTTCTTCAGTGCCAAGAATTTCTCCCAATGCCGTGTCAAGCCATATAGCCATCAGGTATGGCCTTTTGGGGCCCAACATGGTTATTTCGACGGCCTGTGCTTCGGGTAGTCATGCTGTAGGAGAAGCTTTTCGAAAGATCCAATGGGGCGACATGGACATGTGCGTTACCGGAGGGGTTGAAGCGACCCTGACACGATTAAATTTTGGTGCCTATTGCGCGTTAAGGGTGTTGTCTAAATATAATGATGTCCCCGAAGAAGCTTCCCGCCCTTTTGATCTCAAGCGCGACGGTTTTATCTTGAGTGAAGGCGGCGGGATCGTTATATTAGAAGAATTGGAACATGCTTTGCAAAGGAATGCGCCGATTTACGCCGAAGTCACAGGATATGCCAGCAACTCCGGCGCGAAGCACATGGTCATGCCGGATTTTAGCGGCGATGATGCTGCCAGGGTCATGGCTGATGCCTTGAAGGACGCCGACATAGAGGAGGCGGACAGGGTTGATTATATCAATGCCCATGCCACCTCAACCGTCCAGAATGACCGGGCAGAGACCAAGGCCATTAAACAGGTTTTTGGAGAAATGGCTTATAAGATACCGATCTCATCGACAAAATCCATGATCGGCCACAGTCTGGGAGCGGCAGGAGGCATTGAAGCAGTGGTATGCGCCATGGTCCTGAAGGACCAGTTCATCCCACCAACGATCAATTATAAGCAAAAGGACCCGGAATGCGATCTGGATTATGTCCCTAACGAAGGCAGAAGGGCGAAATTAAAAACAGTGATGTCCAATTCTTTCGGCTTCGGTAATTGCAACGCATGTGTGGTTTTTTCGGCCTTTTAAGGAGAATAAAAACTGATGGCTTACAGCGATATTGAAAAGACGGTCAAGGAAATTATAGCTAAGCAATTGAGTATGGATCCCGCCAAGATCAATGTGGAGGCGCGGCTGGTGGAAGATTTAGGCCTTGATTCCTTTGGGGCGGTGGAGGTGGAGTTTGAACTGGAAGAGAAATTCGATTTGAAAATTCCTGATGCTGCCCTTTATGACGCCAAGGTCGTTAAAGACATCGTGAATTATATTGCCGGACAAAAAGGTGAGAAGGAATAGGATATGGCTGTAAAATTTTATGCAAATTTGAAGGACCTATTTAAGCCCCATGAAAATTCGGACCTGCCTGATAACGGCTTTGAATTGCAAGGGACAAACGGCGAAGCCATTATCTTGATCCACGGCATGACAGGCACTCCCCATGAAATGAGGTTCTTGGCCAATTATTTGAACCGTCAGGGATATGCCATCTATTGCCCTCGTCTGGCCAATCACGGGGCGCCGATCCATATCCTTCAGATGAGCAAATGGCAGGATTTTTATTCCACGGTGCGGCAATCTTATCTTAAGATCCGCGGTCAATACAGGCAAGTTTATGTCAGTGGGCTTTCCATGGGCGCTTTGTTGGCCCTCTTGCTGGCGCATGAATTTAAAAATGAGATCGCCGGGGTAAGCTGCCTTTCTCCGACTTTATTTTACGACGGCTGGAACGCCCCCTGGTATCGTTTTTTCCTGCCATTGGCCTACAAAACTCCGTTAAAATATTTTTTCTATTTCAAGGAAGAGCCGCCTTACGGTATTAAGAATGAAGCAGTGCGCCGCCGTATCCATGAATATTACAGCAAAGCTGATTTCGATAATATGGAGTCTGTGCAACAATACGGCTATCCTTTTTTCCCCCTGACGTTGTTGTACCAACTGGAAAAATTGGTCAAACATTTAAGCGACCGCTTGTCTGAGATCTCCATCCCTGTGCAGCTCATCCAGGCCAAGCACGATGATATGAGCAGCGTCCGCAATTCCCAATTCATTTACAACCGGGTAAGCTCGGACCGCAAAGAATTGGTACTCCTGCATAATTCTTATCATATCATCACCGCTGACCAGGAACGCAATACAGTGGCCTTGCATATGCAGCGCTTTTTTTCCGGTCAACCCACTCCAGTCTAATCTATGCTTATCAACCGCATCAAACAGCTTGAAAGCAAGCTTCATGTCAAGTCGCCCATTGTCTTGTCGAATTGCCGCGTCTTTTTTGATTTTGATAATACCATGACCACTTCAGACGTATTGGATGATGTTATCCGTCGTTTCTCCATCAATGACCAATGGATGGTTTTGGAAAAGGCCTGGCAGGAAGAGAAGATCGGCACCAAGGAATGCCTGGAGGGGCAGTTAAGGAATGTGCGGGTCACCAAAAATACATTGCACAATTTTCTGAAGAAGGTGGAGCTTGATCCCCATTTCCACCGGCTTCTGACCTTGCTTATCCGGGAAGGGATCAAGCCTGTCATCCTGAGCGATAATTTTACCTATATCCTTGAGTGGATCCTGCAATATCAGGGGATCAAGGATTTGAAGGTTTATGGTAATCACCTGCGTTTTTACCGCGGACGTATCATTCCATCGTTCCCTTACGATAATCCTTTCTGTCCTTCTTGTGCGCATTGCAAGAAGATCCATTTGACCAAGGACAAGACGGATAATAAGCTCATTGTTTATGTGGGGGACGGCCGGTCAGATTTCTGCCCGGCGCGCGTTTCGGACATTGTTTTTGCAAAAGACGCCTTGCTGCGATTTATGGTCAAGGAAGAATTGCCACATATCCCTTATGCGAATTTGGGCGTTATCTATAATTACTTTCAGGAGCTGTTGATCCATGGCCGAAAGAACCGTTGAGTTCCATATCAACCAAATGAAAGATGAGGAACTGCTGGCCTTAGAGTCGAAATATTGCTCTTGGGGTGATACAGTCCACTATGTTAAGCAGTTGAATATCTTTCGTGATGCTGAGGGCATTTATTTGTACGATACTCAAGGTACTGAATACCTTGATTTGCAGATGTGGTATTCTGCGGTGAATTTTGGTTATAAGAACAAGCGTCTGAACGATGTTTTAAAAAATCAGATCGACACCCTTCCGCAGCTGGCTTGCCAATATTTGCATGAAGATAAGATAAAGTTGGCATCCAAGATCTCCCAGGATATAGAGAAGAAATTCGGGGTCAAAGGCCGGGTGCATTTTAATGTCGGGGGAGCGCAAGCCATTGAAGATGCTATTAAGGTCGTGCGCAATTATACGGGCAAGATCCCGATGTTTGCGTTTATGGGCGGTTATCATGGCCGCACCTTCGGGGCAACGGCCATTACTTCCAGCTACCGTTACCGGGAGCAGTATGGTCATTTTTCCGATCGGGCCCATTTTATCCCATTTCCATACCGTTTTCGCTGCACCGCTTCCCATCAAGAAGATTGTTGCGACCTATCATGCTTAAAGCCATTTCAAAAGATGTTTGAGTCTGAATATTATTCTGTAATAAATCCTAAAAATAATAATTGCGAATATGGGGCTTTTTTTGCAGAGCCGGTGCAGGCCACAGGCGGCTATATTGTCCCACCCATGAATTATTTCAAAGAATTAAAAAAGACCCTTGATAAACATAATATATTATTGGTCGCCGATGAAGTTCAGATGGGTTTTTACCGTACGGGTAAATTATGGTCCATCGAGCATTTTGACGTGGTGCCGGACATTATTGTCTTTGGCAAATCCCTGACCAACGGTCTTAATCCCCTCTCAGGGATATGGGCCAAGGAAGAGCTCATTGCGCCGGAGGTCTTTGGGCCGGGCATGACACATTCGACATTTTCTTCAAATCCCCTGGGTACAGCTACGGGCCTTGCGGTCATGGATCTTATCGAGGAATCCAACTTTGATATTGAAGTTCCCAAAAGAGGGGCCTATTTCCTTAAGAAGCTCAAGGACCTTCAGAAGAGATATCCTCAAATCGGAGATGTGGATGGCCTGGGGCTGGCCTTACGTATTGAAATGTGCCAGGAAGACGGATTTACTCCCAACCGCGCCCTGACGGAGGCGATCATGAACATCGGCTTAAAAGGGGAGCTTACGGCAGGCGGCAAAAAACGGGGGCTAGTGCTTGATATCGGCGGTTATTATAAAAATGTCTTTACCCTTTCTCCTTCCTTATACATCACCGAGAAAGAAATAGATTTAGCTGTCCTGCTTTTCGAAGAAGCCCTCCAAAAAGCTTTATAAAAAAAGGTGACAGGTACATTTTTTTACTAAAATTTATTAAAAAATGTACCTGTCACCTTTTTTATCATATTTTTTCCATGACAAAGGATTTATTTGGCCTTAATATGTCGGCATGGCATTGTTGATCGTTCCTACCTTCCTGGCAGCCTTTCTGCTGTTTCAGATTGAGCTGATCGTTGCCAAATTATTCCTTCCCTATTTCGGTGGCAGTTACCTGGTATGGGGCGCTTGCCTTGTTTTTTTCCAGGCGATATTACTGGCAGGCTATATTTTTGCCCATGCATTGTTACAGCGCTTGAGTATCAGGTCTTATTTAAAGGTGCATTTAGGGCTTTTGATCTTTCCTTTATTGTTTTTTCCTTTACGTGATGTTCATCTTTCATTTAACAGCAGTTCATTACCTTTAGTCATAGATATATTCTGGCGCCTGAGCATGACCATCGGCCCTGTCTTTTTTGTGCTGGCTACCATGAGCCTGGTGACCCAAAGCTGGCTGGCATCATCCAGGCTTAAAGGGCATGATAATCCTTATGGCCTTTATGCCGTATCGAATTTAGGCTCTTTCATGGCACTTTTGACCTACCCGTTTATTTGTGAACTTTACCTGACCAATACTGAGCAATTGCAGATCTGGCGTGTTTTGTATTTTATTTTAGTGATCGTCAATGTCCTTGCTGTTTTCAGGATCAAGACAGAAGCGCGTTCTTTGGTTGAGGGGAGGGATCTTCAAAAAGGAGGGGCGGACCTTAAGCAAATTTTGCAATGGCTTTGTTTGGGCGCAGCAGGCGTGGTCATGTTCATGTCTGTGACCAATATCATCACTTATGAAGTAGCTCCTGTGCCTTTGCTGTGGGTTTTCCCTCTGGGTATTTATTTAATGGCCTTTGTGTTTAATTTTAAGAGAGAGCCGTGGTGCCCTTCCTGGATAACCCGTTCGATCATCCCCATCATCGGTGTGCAGGTCATGATGTATTTTCTGTCCCAAAAACATTTTATACCGGTGATCTTTATGATCCCCGCGCTGTGTGGTCTTTTATTCCTGACCTGCATGTACACCCAGCACCGGTTGCTGGCAACCAAGCCTGCATCGTCTCATCAAATGACGTTCTTTTATGTGATGATCTCCCTGGGCGGATTTCTGGGGGGTGTTCTGACCAGTTGGATCATGCCCGTGGTATCCAATACCTTGATGGAATATTTAACAGGTTTGTTGTTAGTGGCTTTAACGGTGCCGCAGTCGTCAAAGAAGCCGTCGCTTTGGCTTACGGGTTTTTGTGTTTTGCTCAGCCTAGGAGCATTTTATCTTTGGCCGCATATTTTTAAGGAGTATCATTTTTGGTCTTTTCTTCTTCTATGGGCCGCTGTTTTACTTTCATTTTCAGGTCTGGCTTTTGACAAGAAAATTTTTGTTACTGCATTAATCGGCATCATTTTGGCAACGCCATACCTGGAAAGTATTTGGCAGGGCGTTCATTTTATTGCTAAAAAAAGGAATTATTACGGTATCTATGAAATTTATGATACAAAACAAAGAGTAAGGGTGTTTGTCCATGGTACAACCTTGCATGGGGTCGAATTTGTTGATCAGGATAAACACCAAATACCTTTGGGGTATTACAGCCCAAGCTCAGCCATTGGTTCTTTATTGATCGATGATATTTTTCAAGCCAAACGCATCGGGGTCGTGGGCTTGGGATCAGGGACCCTGGCCATGTATGCGAAGCCTGACTGCCCGGTTGATTTTTATGAATTAGACCCTGATGTCAGAGATTTGACCTTAAAATATTTTTGGTATTTGCAGGAAGCACCCGGTAAAGTGAATGTGCTGCTTGGCGATGCCAGGCTTTCTCTGAGAAAAGCGCCTGAGGGGGCTTATGATCTTCTTGCTATTGATGCTTTCAGCGGGGATGCGATCCCCACGCATTTAGTCAATAAAGACGTGTTGGCGGAATACCGCCATAAATTGGCGGCAAGGGGAGCGGTGGTTTTTCATATTACAAACCGGTATTTGAATTTGGAGCCGGTATTGGCTAAAATGGCAGCAGATTCCCATGCTTACGCAGCGGTTAAAGATGTAGGGGATCAGGGCTTGAACATGCGTTCCATTTGGGTTGTTTTGACATGGGATGTGGGTCGATTTGTGGCATTGACGTCCCAGGAAGACTGGCAGCCTTTGCTCATTGATACTGGCGAGCAAGTCCGTCTATGGAGCGATGATTACTCGTCCATCTTGCCGATCATCAACAGGCAGGAGCTGACAGTTTTGTTCAATAGTTTTAAGCCATTGAAATAAAGGGAGAGGTGATGTTCTCTATTTTTAAAAAGAAATTTAATGCAGAACGGTCCTTGTTCGATCTTTTAAATGAAATGGAAAAGAATCTGGAGAATTTTTACGTCATGGACCAGCGCCAGTTCATCACCCAGGGGTATTTAACGGATGCCTGGGACAAGGTCAAGGACTTGGGGCTTATCAAACGGCATGAAACCATTGTTAAGTATGCCGCAGTTATGGAGGATTTCAACAATTCTTTAAAGGCTTATAAAGAATTTGAGACCTGGTATACGCAGGACATCAACCGTAAAACCCCTGAGACTGCCCGCAAATTGCACGACATGAAAAATGCCCTGGATGCCAAGCTAAAGGGCATGGAAGCGCTGATCATTTACGCGGGCCAGGACCTTGAGCGGGAAATGCTGCAACTGGGTTTGTTAAAATCATGAGCGATGAATCTCTATCAGTTTCGGAATTAAACCGTTTTATCCGCGATGTTATCACCAGCGGCTTTCCCCAGGCGGTCTGGGTTTGCGGGGAAATCCAAGGCTATGACCGCGGCAAGGATAAAAAACATGTCTTTTTCGAATTATGCGAAAAAGACCCTGTTACCCATGAGATCCTGGCCCGCATAGGTCTTGTAATTTTTGCCCAGGCACGTCCTAAGATCGAAGCTATCCTTAAAAAAGCGGAAAATGCATTTGAATTAAAAGATGATATCGAAGTCAAGTTCCTTTGCAAGGTTGATTTTTACCCTGGTCATGGCCAGGTTCGCCTGATCGTTGAAAGCCTTGATCCTGTGCATACCTTGGGAAAGATCGCCCAGGACCGCCAGCGCCTGATCGCGCTTTTGAAGCAAAGGGGGGTTTTAGATAAGAACAAACAGTTGCCGCTTCCAGAGTTGATTTTGAATATAGGCCTGATCACTTCATTCGATTCCGCCGCTTATCATGATTTTATTTCAGAGTTCAAGCGTAGCGGATATGGTTTTAAAATATTCCTGGTCAATGCCCTAATGCAGGGGAAAAACACCGAAAGCTCCGTCATTAAGGCCCTGACAGCGTTGCAGGCCATTGAGGGTCTAGATGTGATCGTTATTACCCGCGGCGGCGGGTCCATTGCCGAGCTAAGCTGTTTTGACAGCGAGAAAATAGCCACGGCCATTGCCCAATTGAATATCCCGGTTTTAAGTGGCATAGGCCACGAGATCAACACCACTGTTACAGACCTGGCAGCCCATACCTTTGCCAAGACACCGACAGCCATCGCCAAATTCATTGTGGAGCGTTTAACTGGATTTATAACAAGCGTTGATGAGCGTCAGAAGCGTATCATGGAGATCTTGCGCCAGGCCTTTGTCGCCAAGCGAGCCCATCTTAAGGACAATGCATATTCCCTGCAGGCCAAGACGCAGGCCTTGATCAAGGATAAGCATCATCATCTGGTGGTTTTTCTTGAGGCCCTTAGACGCGTGCCCCTTTCGAGATGTAAGGAGTCCCAAAAGACCCTTTTCGACCGTCAGGAGCGCCTAAACAAAATAATTCATTTGCGCCTTCAAAATTCAAGGATTAAAATAAGTCACTATCAGAAGTTGGCCCATATGGCTGATCCAAAAAATACGTTGAAAAGGGGTTTTAGTATTACCAGAAGCCAGGAAGGCCGTTTGATAAGAAGCATCGAGGATACCGGGTCCATTAAAATAATCAGCACTCAGTTGGTTGATGGTATAATCAACAGTGAAGTCAAGGGAGTTAAAAATGGCTGAACTCAAGTACAGCAAAGCCATTGAACGGCTGGATGAGATCATCAGCGCCATCGAAAGCGAGGACGTGGATGTGGATGAATTGTCCTTGCGTGTCAAAGAAGCCGTGAATTTGGTCAAGTTGTGCAAGGCCAAAATTGACAAGGCTGAGATGGAAGTCAAGCAGGTTGTCGAGGATTTTACAAAGGAAACTAAGGAAGGGTAATAGCACATGATCGTCCTATACACGACCCTTATTGTTTTAGTCTGTCTTTTGGTTCTTTTTAACACCTACCGTGTCTGGAACCTCATCGACGCCCGACGCCGCGGTAAATTGCCGGCCAAAGGCCGCGCCACCATGTTTGACGTGCGTCATTTATTGATGGAAGGCGAGAAAGATCTAGCCATCCAGCTCTATTGCGAAATTTTTCAAACCACGCCTGCTAGAGCTAAAAAAGACATCGAAGAACTGGAACGCAGCCTTAAAGTTTAAGGGGCTCCCTCTGTTACCCGTTTATTTGCAGGCAATCCTTTTAAAGAGCATCCGCCTGTCTATATTCAGGCCACCTTCTGGTCGTATCATTTTACTGAATTAAAGACCAGGGGCCCTCACGGCCCTTGGTGGCGACGCCAACGGTCTCGTTGCGGCAATAGTGGTAAAAATTTAGGATTTGTGATAGATTTGAACTTTAAGAAAAAGTGAGGGGAATAATGGCTGATTGCATATTTTGCAAGGACTTACCGAAAGTGCTGGAGAACGATCTGGCCTATGCCTTGTACGATATAAACCCCTTGACCCCGGGCCACATGCTTATTATCCCCAAACGCCATCAGGAGACCCTGTTTGAATCAACGCCGGAGGAGATAATAGCAGTTTTTGAATTGATCAATAAGGCCAAAGAAATGCTGATCAAGGAATATAGGCCTGACGGATTTAATATTGCGGTAAACTGTGGTCAAGCTGCGGGTCAAATCGTCATGCATGCGCATGTACATTTGCTGCCGCGGTATAAAGACCGATCCTTTAACCCACGGGCATTAATACCTTAAGGAGAAGCAATGACGAAATTCCCTTGGAAGACGGCCAAGTCGTACGAAGATATCAAATATCATAAGATGGGCGGCATTGCCAAGATCACCATCAATAGGCCCCATTGCCGAAATGCGTTTACGCCGGTGACCGTCAAGGAAATGATGAATGCCCTGGAAGATGCGCGTGACGATGACAAAATAGGTGTCGTGATCCTGACCGGAGAGGGCAAGGAAGCCTTTTGTTCCGGCGGAGACCAGAAAATCCGCGGGGATGCCGGCTATAAGGACAAGGACGGCACCAATCGTCTGAATGTGTTGGATTTCCAACGTCAGATCCGTTCCTGCCCCAAGCCCGTGATCGCCATGGTGGCGGGCTATGCCGTGGGCGGCGGTCAGATCCTGCAGATGGTTTGCGATCTTTCCATTGCAGCAGACAACGCTGTTTTCGGACAAACCGGGCCCAAGGTCGGTTCTTTCGATGGGGGATTTGGCTCAAGCTATATGGCACGTATCGTTGGCCAGAAAAAAGCCCGTGAGATCTGGTTTTTGTGCCGTCAGTATAATGCCAGACAGGCTTTGGATATGGGTTTGGTCAACGCGGTGGTTCCTTATAAAAAATTGGAAGAGGAGACCGTAGGCTGGGCCCGTGAAATTTTGCAGCATTCGCCTCTGGCCATCCGTTGCATCAAGTCAGCCATGAACGCAGATTGCGATGGACAGGCAGGTTTGCAGGAATTGGCCGGTAACGCCACCCTTTTATTCTATATGACCCAGGAAGGTCAGGAAGGCCGCAATGCTTTTGTAGAAAAGCGTAAACCTGATTTTTCCAAGTTTCCGAAACGACCTTAACGAATGAATCCTTGGATATTAGCCATCCGTCCAAAAACCCTGCCCGCAGCTGTTGCGCCGGTCATGATCGGAACAGCTATGGCTTTCGGCGATGGGCTTTTTCATTGGCCATCTGCCCTGATGGCCTTGATCGCGGCCCTGTGCATTCAGATCGCCACTAATTTTGCCAATGATTATTTTGATTTTAAGAAAGGGGCTGACACGGCTGATCGCAAAGGCCCCCTACGTGTCACGCAAGCCGGATTGATCGCCCCCGGGAAAGTCCTTGCCGCAGCCATCATCTTCTTTTTTTTGGCCGGCTTGGCATCTGTTTATTTGATCCATCGCGCAGGCTTTTGCATTTTGATCATTACAGTCACTGCCATTTGTTCAGGCATTTTTTATACGGCTGGCCCAAAGCCGTTAGGATATTTGGGGCTGGGGGACTTGTTCGTTTTGGTTTTTTTCGGGCCAGTGGCTGTTGCGGGGACCTATTTTACTCAAGGCCTGGAGATGAATTGGGCAGTGATGGCAGCAGGCTTGGCCCCGGGATTTTTGTCCACGGCCATTTTAGCTGTCAATAATTTGCGCGATATTGATACTGATCGCCGGGCAGGCAAGCTTACCTTGGCGGTGCGTTTTGGCAGGAGCTTTGCCATGACTGAATATCTTTTTTGCATCATTGCCGCAACACTGACGCCTTTTGCCGTGTATCTTATCACTGATGATCATCAAGGCATTGCTGCAGCCTCACTAGTGGGATTTTTCGCCATACCCTGCGTCAAAGCGGCTTTTACTCATTTAGACGGGCCTGGTCTTAATAAAGTTTTGGGTCAGACCGGGCGTTTGCTCCTGATCTACAGCGTTTTATTTTCGATCGGATGGGTCCTGTGCAGCCGCTGATGATCATCGATGTGGATTTTGCGCCGTTCAAGATCCCTTTTTTAAAACCTTTCACCTTTGCCGGCACCACCCTTCGTGAACGCAGCGGTTTTTACCTGACGCTTAAAACCGCCGAGGCCTTATGTGTGCGGGGGGAAGTTGCTCCGCTGGAAGGGGTAAGCCAGGAGACCATCCGTCGTACCAAGCATGATCTGAAGGAAACATGTTCATATTTAAGAGAGTTTAAGGTCCCTTGCCAAAAAGATAAGTTGCTTGGTCTTTTAAAACAGGATCCTCATATTTTGAATGTGTGTCCATCGGTCCGCTTTGGTATTGAATCAGCAATGTTGATGCTGGCCGCAACGGCATGTCAACAGAGCCTGGCTGAATTTTTAGGTGCTGAATTAAAAGATGTTCAAACTGCCGCCTTGCTTCAAGGGACTTATCAGGAAGTTATCACTGATCTCAAGTCCCTTTCAGGTAAGGGCTACAAGGTTTTTAAATTAAAGGTCGGAGACCGCAATATCGCCCTGGATGTCAAGAAGATCAAGGATATCCGTATTATGTTGGAACAAGGGACTTATATGCGGCTGGACGGCAATCAGGTGTGGAGTTTAAAGGAGGCTTGCATCTTTGCCCAACTGACCGGCAATCAAAATATCGATTTTATCGAAGAGCCGATCAACGATGCGTCCCAATTGGATGATTTTTACCAGCAGACCCGCATGCGCCTTGCTTTGGATGAAACCCTTTACGGTGATCCTTCGTTAATAGAACATGAAGGTGTTGTAGCCTATATATTAAAGCCGATGATCTTGGGGTTAGTTCCGACGCTGGATTGGATCGAAAAAGCCAGGCTTTTGAAACGCAAGGCCGTGATCAGTTCTGCTTTCGAATCGCCGGTGGCCTTTAAAGTGCTGGCTAATTTGGCTTGTTTGAGCGGTCAGATCGCGGGCTTAGGCACCGAGCGTTGGTTAAAAGGCATTAAACCCATGGTTGGTGATGATGGGACCATCAAAAAAGAGCATTTAAGGTGAACGAAAATTTCTCCATTATCTGGGCAACGCGGCAGATCAAGCCTAAGCAACTGACCTTGTATGTTGCTTCTGCTGTCAAGCAATTAAAAGGGATGGGCATCAAGCCCTTTGACCGCATTGCCATTTGTGACGAGAACAGCGTTGAATACGTTATTTTGTTATTGGCCCTGTGGCAGATGCAGGCCGTGGCTGCACCTGTTAACCCGCGCTGGCCGGACAGGATGATCGCCTCGTACGTTTCCAAGATCAATGCCCGCCATCTCTTTCGTTCAGTAGACGTTAAGCGCGCAGTATGTTTTGATGCCCGTCAGAATATCGATGCAGGACCGCTGGAGGAATTATCCTTAGGCCAGGAAGTGACCATCATTGCCACTTCGGGTTCCAGCGGCGAGCC